>JAPOKZ010000051.1:0-6915 GCA_029977385.1 Methanobacteriota archaeon | reverse complement strand
GCAACTTGCAGTACTCGGAGGTCTCGAGAGAGTATTCGAGATTGGAGCTGCTTTCAGGGCGGAGAAGCACGATACTTACAGGCATCTAAACGAGTTTGTATCGTTCGATATCGAGGGTGCATGGATGGATGATGAGGATGTTATGGGCGTACAAGAGAGGATGATCCACCATATCTGGAGCAGGATTTCCGAGAATGATATGGGGCTAATCGGTTCTGTAAACGAATATCGAGAATCGCAGGGGAAGGATCCCGTCACCGTTGACGCCCCCAGTCTACCATTTCCGAGAATACCATACTGCGAGGCAATAGAAATAGTGAAGCAAGGAGGCGGAGAAATCAGTTGGGGGGACGACATAGAGAGCCATCACTGTGATATCATAGCGGAGAAGTATCCCGGCTTCCACTTCATCCCACGATGGCCGATGTCGATGAAGCCATTCTACATCCACCACAAGGAGGGCGAAGAGGGATCGACTGGCGGGCAGCTAAGTCGAGGATTCGATCTCAACTATGGGAGGGACGAGATGACGAGCGGCGGCGCTAGGGAGCATCGTGTTGAGGTGTTGGAGCAGAATCTTAGGGACGTGGGGCTTGACCCTGCAGACTTCACGTTCTACACTGACGGTTTCCGTTACGGGGCGCCGCCTCATGCTGGATGGGGGCTTGGCGTAGCTAGATTACTGATGGTGCTAACTGGCGCTGGAAATGTCAGAGAAGTTGTTCTTTTCCCCAGAGACAGGAGCCGGGTCACTCCCTAAAGAATAGGAAGATTCCATTTCTCGCGGCAGCATTTATGCTTGGGGGCGTCCCTGAGAGGGTATGGAGGAGGTCCCGGGACAGGAAGTCATCGAAACCATGGGCAGACGCGACCTCAATCAAGACGGCGCAGTGGTAAACCTAGCAATAGTGGGAAGTAGTCGCTTCTACGACTTCGAAATCTTCGAGTCTGCATTGGAAAGGTGGATTTCAGATAATTCGTATCCGGATCTGATCATCGTAGGGGGCGCTAGCGGCGTAGACTACATGGCAGAGAGGTGGTGTGACAACAATTTGGTCCCAATAGCGGTCTTCTCCGAAGAGTGGGATGACCCCAAGAGAAGTTTGATCGATAGGAACAGGGCGGAGGCGCCAAATTCTCTAACCAAAAAAATCCTTGAGTCTGCATCCCATATCCTCGCTATGCCATCCCCTACTAGCAAATGGACTAGGATAGTAATCGAGAGAGCATCTGAGATGAGAGTCCCGACAGAAGTAGTCGAGGTCGAGTGATTACCCGCCTCTATTGCGGCTAGACAATGCCCAAAGCCCCATTGCTGCAGCTCCGAACCAGGCCGCCTCCAGAATGAAGAAAGCCCACTCTTCGATAAGATAAGCACGTACAGCTAGTAAAGCCGCACCTCCAGCCATCATCCACAAGTAGACGGAGGATTTGCTGTGCAGGATGTCCCTGGTCTCCAACAAAAATGCACTCAAAATAAGAATCATCCCTAGATACGCTACCCCCTCGCCATGGACGAGATCGAGAATGGAATCATTCACAAGTACTCTAAGTAACAGGGAAATTTAGTCTTATACTAGGCGCCTCATCCAAGAATCCCGCTAAGTGGGTTTTCCCTTAGCATCGAGGTTCTACTGAATATGACGAAGAGGATGAAGAGGAATATCAGAACCAGCCTACCGGCATTTAGTAGTGGTCTGACGTCCATGTCCCTCCATGAGAGGGAGTAAACTTGAACGGTTCGTTTCGCCCAATTATTTGATCGTCCTTTGTTAAGTCGTTAGTCTCGACCGATTAATCGGTAGAGCGTCCGCTAGGGCGTAGTTCGGGAAACCCGATCTAAGACTTCAGAAGTCGCTTGCGCGAACGGTCTTTCGGCCGTTTGCGTGAGCCCTTGCAACTGCATCTGACACAGCGGACTCTGCTAGAGCGTTCATTGCTCCCATTGCATCTCCACCAGTGTTGCAGCCGTGTGCCTTGAAGGCCTCCTTGACCCTGCTAGCTACGACCATACCCGAATCTGAGCTTCCGCTTCCGATGTCGTGTGAGCGGATGGTCTTTCGGCCATTAGAGCCGCATCGAGCGACCGCCGATGCAACTGCAGCCTCTACTGCTGCATTCAGAGCGCCAGCGGCGTCTCCAGCGGTGTTGCATCCGCCAGCCTTTATTGCTTCCTTCATCTTGCTGTTGTAAACCATTGACATAGCGAGCCAAGCGAGCAAAGACCCCATTTTGAAGGTTGGGGATGCGATTCCTTCTCAGAGATACCCGATTTGCACGAATTTGACCGAAAATGAAGGGTATCAATGACCCCTGCGGGAGACAGCATGAGCAAACCGAAGTTCGCATTCCTTCTGCTCAAGGAGCACCCATACGGCAGAGAGATGCTAATGCAGATTCTCTCTGAGGGATTCATCCCTGAGTTAATCATAGAGGAAGACTCTGAGATAGGAGATGAGGAACGTGAGAAGTTCCTTGATCGTATCCAAGGGCACCCTATAGCCCCATCAATCCAGGAACAAGCCGAAGAGGAGGGGATAGAAGTTGTCTCAGTTCCAATCCACAATTCAACAGAGGTCATGCCACTCCTAGAAGGGATGGACCTAGACCTAATTGTATTCGGCGGAACTAGGATAATCAGAGGGGAGATTCTGGACTATCCTACGGATGGAGTGATTAATTCGCATCCCGGCCTTCTCCCCGAATGTAGAGGCTCTGCATCCCCTGCATGGTCGGTTTTCCATGACATCCCGATAGGGTCCTCCACTCACTTCTGTGACAATGGCATTGATACGGGGGATATCCTGATGAGGAGGGAATTCCCTGTGTCAAGAGGTATGACATATGAGGATCTGTGCTACCACACTCTGGTTCTTGCCGGGGTCCTAATGAAAGAAGCACTCATTGCGTATGAACAGGGACTCTGGAGCGAAATAAGGAGGCCCCAAGGAGAGGCATCTCACCCCACATTCAGGAATGCCCCGGAAGAGATTCTAGAAGTGGTCAGACAAAAACTTAGGAAACAAACTTATGCGCACTACTCAGACTAGGTGATCAGATGGGAAGCGATCTTGCAGGTTCAGAATTCCCCTTTGCCGAGGAGATTCTAAGTGGAAATACGGCTCTTGTGTGTGGGGCTTCTAAGGGAATAGGTCGAGCATGCGCATTGATGTTAGCAAGAGGCGGTGCTAGAGTAATCGCATGTGCGAGGACTGCTTCTGACCTAGATTCACTAATTCAGGAGATGCATGGAGAAGGGCATGAAGCAATCGAGTTAGATCTTGAGGATATTGAAGGCGTGGAGGAAATGGTCCTCGATATTGGCCCCATCCACATCCTAGTGAACAATTCTGGTGGCCCCCCCGGAGGTCCACTCCTGGAGAACGAGTTGGCTGACTTTGAAGGTCCCTTCAGACGTCATCTCCACGCTTCCCACATACTGACTAAAGCACTAGTTCCCGAAATGGAGTCGGAGGGTACGGGCAGGATTGTGAATATCATCTCAACCTCTGTAAGAGAGCCGATAGACAACATAGGACTATCCAATACCCTCAGAGGGGCCATGGCATCTTGGGCTAAGTCCTTGTCAAGAGAACTACCCCCATGTATTACGATAAACAATATTCTTCCAGGATTCACCGATACAGATAGGCTGGGCTCTCTTGCTGAGTCTATTTCCCAGAGGACAGGAAAGCCGGTGGAGACTGTCCAAGATGATTGGATGAGCGGCGTCCCGATCCAGCGTCTTATTGATCCGATGGAAACAGCGGCGGCTGTGACTTGGCTATGCCTGCCCAGTAGCAGCGGCATTCGAGGAGTTAGTCTGGCCGTAGATGGTGGTAGAATGCGCTCGATTTAGAGAGGTTTCAATGGAATTCGATGTTTTCTTCTCCATCTCCCAGACTCCGGATACGTCTGGATACACTCCTTCTGAGAGTGAGATGTTCGAGAGCTTCTTCGATCAAGTTGTTCTTGCAGATGAGTTGGGTTTCGGTGTTGGTTGGGTCGCTCAGGCCCATCTTTCAACAGAGATACAGAAGAGAAACAGCAAACCTGTAGTCCCTCACTATCCAGGGGAAGTCGGCTTGTGTACTGACTTCTTCCAAGTAGCAAGGGAGATGTTCGCGAGAACGAAGAGGATGGAAGTCGGCAGTGCTGTGATGTCAATCTTGGCATCTGGAGGGCCCATAGCCCAGGCAGAGAGAGTCGGTTCTTTCCTAGCTCTCCATGGAATGAATCCTGAAGAGATTAGGAAACTCCACATTGGATTCTCCGCGGGCAGGTTCGAATTCATGGCGAGACCATATGGGATAGTCCCCAGAAACCCGCTTGAGGAAGCCGCATGGCCAGCTCTAAGGGGTCAGATATTCTCGGAAGCATCGGAAATTTTCCTAAGACTCCTGAACGGAGAAATTGTTTCTAGTGACAATGTTGAGCCAACAATTCTTACGAGGGAGAATTTCAGAACAGATGATGACTGGTCGGATGTCCAGAGAGTGGCACGAATTGAACTAGGGCTTGATTCGAACCCTGACTCGATAAATATGGGAAACAGGTACCTATTCGAAGACATCAAGACTATCCCGCAAGACTGGAGGAGAGATTTGCTAAATCTTGTATTGGGAAGTCACGACAGCGTACTCCAAGAGAAGGTGAACAGATTCAGACCGGTCCAGGTATTCAACCTAAGTATCACCCCTCCCAACATTATCGAGGAGACTCACGAACGTATGAGTTCCAGTTACCATGTTGACGGCGGGCAGTGGGAAAGAAGGATGATGCCACGTACTGTGATGGTATTCGTTAACGACGAGGACGGCCTGACCAAGGATCAACAAGACGCTGCTGCCATGGAGGAGGCGCGGTCTGCACTCTCCACCTACTGGAGCGCACTAGAGGGGACAATTGACCCCAGTAAGATAGAGCGAGCTACTGATAACGCGGTAATTGGCAGCGTCGATAGCGTAAGCGAGCAGATATCTGAGAGGTTCCACCCGGATGATCGGATAATGTGCTGGTTCGACTTCTTCAACCACGACAGCACTAGAGTGATGAGAAACATGGCGGCGTTCATGAACAAAGTCGCACCTCGGGTGAACGGAGGTATCTGATGTCCGAAGAGGTTAGTGCGAATCCATCAAGCGTCTCTCCCGGAAGGCCGGGCTCATCGGTATATCCCACGAATCCTCTAGGCGAGAAGTTCGAGGGGATAGCAACCGGAAGAGATGTCGAATGGGAACCACTGGTCGATTTCCGTAGACTGGATGTCTCCGAGAATACTATCCATGGGGCCATATCCTGGTCTCATGGAACAGATATCGTCCATTCATTCGGGGGAAACGTCCTAGTCTATGGAAGGTCAATGATGAAGCCCCTGATGATGAAGACCTTTGCAGACGAGTTAGAGGCCGATGGCTTGACTTGGGAGCAGAAGGCTATTTCTTGCTCATCGCACAACGGAGATACGGAGCACGTGGCTACTGCACAGTCACTTCTTACAGAGTCAGAATGGGGACTAATGCAGTGTCCTCTAGACGTCCCTCTGATACAGTTCGGAAGGCAAGTTAGAAGACCGAGAAGGTGGTTTCATACATGTTCAGGAGAGCATGCTGCCATGCTCAAGGCCCTCAGGAGGATGGGCATAAATAGAGCCGGCTACACACTTCCGAGCTCGCCTTGGTTCCCGATGTTCCTGGATGTCCTAAGGAAGATCATGGATTCTCCGGATTGGGAGCCTCAGAGGGTTGCAAAGGACGGTTGCGGACTTCCTACGGTATCCAACACGGTAGACGAGTTGGCGATTATGTTCGCAGGCATGGTGAGGGAGAAGGAGGAGGACTGGATATGGGAGGCAATGAACAGGCATCCGGACCTAATAGGGGGATTCAACAGACTCGATTCTACTTGCCTCAAGGCAGGTAACGGCAGCCTCATCGCAAAGGAGGGAGCGGACGGACTACTCGGACTCGCTATAGAGCACGAGGACTGGCCCAATGGTCTGGGAATAGTGATCAAGATTGCACATGGTTGGAACTCACAGGCGACATGGTACGTAGCTAGGGCCGTTCTGGGAGTCCTCGGAATCACTCTTAGGAACCCGTATCCACTTCACAGGCAGAAGGCATTCATCGTACCCCGAGTGGTCCCAGAAATGTATCTAGACAAGTTGGAGCAAGTAGTAACATGGGACGAGTGGGACCCAAACAGAGACAGCTTCTCTATCGACTGGAAGGACTACTCAGAGGGAATGACCCGCCAAGACCCGTTTTCCAACGAGGGTGCTTTAGATGGATGAGCAGCATCTGGTGTATCTAAGAAACTACATCGGAGGCAGTTTCGTAGAGCACTCTGGTCAGGACTGGATGGATGTGTTAGAGCCAGCCACCGGACGAGTATACGGAAAGGTCCCACTATCGGACTCTGAGACTATAGATTCGGCTGTCGAGGCTGCTCGTGAGGCTCAACCCGGATGGGGCTCCCTTAGCCCGGATGAAAGGGCTGATTGGCTGGACAAGATAGCAGACTACCTTGAGTCGTCGTACGAAGAGATAGCGGCACTAGAGAGCAGGGACACGGGTAAGCCGATTTCACTTGCTAGATCCCTTGATGCAAGCAGGTCTGTGACAAACTTCCGATTCTTTGCAGGCATGATTAGGGAGCAGGAGCCGGAGATCTTCGAGACTGATGACTCCACTAACTACGTGCTGTACAAGCCCGTCGGCGTAGGGGCACTGATCACACCTTGGAACCTACCTCTATACCTACTTTCATGGAAGGTTGCTCCCGCGATAGGCATGGGCAACACAGTGGTCTGCAAGCCTAGCGAGCTGACACCCATGACCGCGGACCTTCTGATGAGAGCGGTGGACAGCGTCGGCCTACCGGCCGGAGTGGTCAATCTCGTTCACGGTGACG
>JAPOKZ010000014.1:0-25837 GCA_029977385.1 Methanobacteriota archaeon | reverse complement strand
GAACCATTGAATCATCTTTTCCCACTGAGGTGCTAGGAACGTCTTACTTCCCAGATGTACATCCGATAGGAATGCCGCTGAAACGGCTGACTCCTCACCTGCTTGAGATTTGGAATGCTGTCCGAGAGGAGGTTTGTGGATATTCTGCACCCACAATATCGGTTCTCTCTCGCCGGAAGAGAAGTTTCCACTAACTCCGACTATCTCGTCATCCATCAGCCCATCTAGAGATGGATGCAAGGGGGAGGCGTCCGAAGGTGGCTTGATCATGCACCTAATCTGTGTACTCTCATCCTCTAAAACGAAGCTCATCCAACCGTTCTTGGTCCATCTCACATCACTGGATAGTCCAACAATTGTGAATTCTGAATCTTTGCTGGTGAGTCTGCGACGGTTCCTCCAAGCCTCGGAGTTGCTAATCGGCCTTCTCGGTAGAGATCCTTGGGAAATCATCATGCTCCTGATTTGTGCAAGCCTACTCTTGAAGCATGATTGCATATCTGTAATCCTTCCCTCTGTTGAAGATTTACCAGTTATATCGAAATGTATCTCAATCTCAGAATCTACTTCTCTTGCTTCCAATGGGAAGTCTGAGCTATTGAATCCAGAAGATGAGCGAGGCCTAGGTATTGTGTTGTCAGAATCGGTTCGAATTGGGGCTAGTATCCTTCCATGGGGGGCATCTTGCTCAGGTCTGGGCAAGGTCGTCTGAGATAGGGGAGTCTGGGAGTCACCGGGGTCTTCGACTGGGGACGAGGAGATGGCTAGTAACTCATCTACCGTGGCTCCGTTTAGTAGTCTAACCCCTGATGAGTTGGCGGCTTCGATTATCGGGAGCATGTTCTGTAATTTTTCTAGCTTCTTTACCGCACTGGTCTGGACGATAAGACCTGCCGAGGTCAGTTGGTTGTGCATCTCTTCCCAACTATACGACCGCATACGATGAACGTCATCTGTGGACGCCCTTCATGGTATCTATCGATAGAGTGCTTCCATGAGGATTACTCGTCCCAATCGATTAGTGATGCTAGATCGATCTTCTTCAGAGACTGTGAAACCGTTTTCTTCTCTGAGCCCCACGAGATTCCCCCCTCCCATTCCTCAGTGCCTAGTGAGGCCTGATCGCCCGGGTCTTCTTCCTCATTTGCCCCTACAGGATCGCTGCTTAGTGAGGTCTCCTTCTTTGAACCGTCCTCCAGTCGATCGATAGCCTCCAAGGTCAATCTCAAAGCAAAGGAGGCGAATGAACGCTTGTTGTCGAGGCGATCATTGTCCCCGAAATCCATCCTTCTGACCAGGAAATAGTCCTCGGCAATTACTGCAACGTGGACCCTGCCTACTTCCTTGTCCTCCGAAGCACCGCTAGGACCTGCTATTCCTGTCACTGCGATAGCGACATTGGACCCGGACTTGTAACGTGCTCCGCGAGCCATTTGCACAGCAACCTTGTGAGAAACAGCACCATAACCCCCATCATCGAATGCTGAGCTCTCTACTCCAAGTTCCCTCATTTTTGACTCATTAGAGTATACAATCCAACCTTGCTTGAACCAAGCACTGGCTCCAGAAATATCAGTCAGCAGTGATGAGATCATCCCACCGGTACAAGACTCCGCAGTAGAGATCGTCCAATCCTTCTTGATTAGGCGATGCTTCAGCCTTGAAGCCAGGGCAGCAGCCTCTTCGACCACGAAATTCTGTATCTGCACACACTATTGACCTTTTTCTGTGAATTTAGAGAGATTAATGCCTCTCTGAAACAAAATATTTTGGTGGGTCCGGCAGGAATTGAACCTGCGATCTTCGCTTTGTAAGAGCGACGTCATAACCCCTAGACCACGGACCCCGGGAGGTCCGAAGAGCAATGCATTCAAATCCTCTATGGTGGTTATCACTGATTGAGGAGGGTTATGATGTCAATGTCCGAGTTGATCGAAAGACTCGAGTCTGCTGGTATCCAGATAGACGATTTGGCGAAATCTGCCATGATTGATATTGACCCTGGGAAATTCACCGATTATGATCTGGAGGGGTTCTGGCATGATAGGCCAGTTCCCTTCCTATTCACTGGTTTTGGATCAACTAGAACCATTTCTGCACCCCACATGATTGCCACTCTTCTCCATCACCTAGAGATTGTAAGGGGCCAGGACATCATGCTTATTGGTTCGAAAGGAGGATACCTTGCCGCGATAATTGATAGAATGGTAGGAAGGGACGGTTCGGTGACTATCATTGAGCCGCACGAAGAGGTTAGGAGACATACAGAAGATAGGCTAGAAAGTCATCTATGCTCTGGGGTTATCAGAGTGCTGAGGCCAAACGATATTACCGATGAAGAGCCTCTCCACGGAGGTTTCGAAAGAGTCCTGATTACTGGATCAGTTAGGGAGATTCCTAATTCTATCGGGGATTTGGTGACAGAAGGCGGCTTCGTACTAGGTCCTTTTGGGGGACCCGTGCACCAAAGGCTATTGAAGAGGGAGAAGCAAGGCGGAGATTGGTTCGATACTGACCTAGGAGGGGTGGTTTTCGGACCGATGGATGTTGGGGAGTCTGAAACTAGCCCACTCGATCCGATTTCCCTAGCCAATCACATCGAGGATGCGTTTGATCTAGTTTGCGGGCTTATAGAGATAGAAGAGAACACAAGTATCAGGGTTAGGGATCTCATTCTAGCGCTACGCGAGATGCCAACGGATCTTCCTTATATCGACGAGGAATCTTCTGAAGAGGAGGTTATGGAGCATCCAGTAGTGGACCTGCTGATGTCGGAAATTGAGTGGTTGGGGCCACTGTGGCCAATATTCAGTGAGTTCCTTTCGATTGACCTTGCCAGTCCCGGTTCACCAGAAGAAGTGCCTGGTTTCCCTGGTGGGCATGAAGATTTGATTCCATAATCAGTAAATCTACGATTCTACTGCTGGTTGAAGAAGCCTATCCAGTGAAACAGAGATTGGCGGGAGATGATCTGACAATCTATGGCGGCTTGTCTTTGGTTGGAAGAGTTCTGCACTAAGTCCTGCTTGAACTACCTCCTCCTTTGACACTGAATCTCTACCACAATTTGGCCAGACATCTAGCTCGATTGATTCGTCCCCTAGGTAGTCTACCAAAACACATGGAAGGCATTTAAGACCAATTCGTAAAGCTACCTGATGTCGGTGGTGACCATCCAGAATTACTCCCGTGTTCCTGTCTACAACTAAGGGTAGAACGTACGCCTTCCAACGATGTGTCATTTTTTCTAATTCATCGACCTTCTTGGGAATTGTCAGTTCATGGGGGAGGAGTATTTCCATGGGAACTAAATCGACCTGCATGGCTCTGGCACGGGCCGTGGTTCAATATATCTGCTCCTTCTGGGAGAATCGAGGTTGCGAACTTGGAGGTGGACCTAAGTGATCTTTCTGAGGGAGCCAGAATAGTTCTAGATAGGCTTGGAGAACAAGGGAACGCATGGATAGTTGGCGGATGGGTGAGAGATAAGATAGCCGGGAAAGAAAAGAATGACATCGATGTTGCAACCGATTTAACTCCGATAGATGTTAAGCGGTTATTTCCAAGTACCATCATGGTGGGGGAAGAGTTCGGGACCGTACTAGTACGCATAGAGGATACCGAGGAAGGGGAGTTCCAGTGCGAAGTGACGACTCTTAGGAAGGACGGGGGTTACACTGACGGGAGACGGCCCGATAACGTAACTTTCGGAAGCGAAATAGAAGAAGATCTGGCAAGGAGGGATTTCACCATCAATGCGATGGCCATAGAACCGATAGGGAGGCTAGTGGGGGGAGAACGTCAGTATGGAAAATTGATTGACGTCAATGATGATGGGGTTAATGACCTCCAAACTGGAGTACTCAGAACTGTAGGAAATGCAGAAGAGCGAATTGGAGAAGACGGATTGAGAATAATCAGAGCTTTCAGGTTCTTGGACCTGGGAAAAGCCGGGCTCAGAGAATTTGATCCCAGCTTGGGTAGTGCAATTTCTTCAAATCTTGAGATGTTAAGAAAGGTCTCAAAGGAGAGGATTTGGAGTGAACTACAAAGAATTCTCTCCTGTTCAAATTCTATGGAAATAGTTGAGTTAATGGAAGAACACGGAATATTCAAAGAGATTCTACCGGGATTCTCGGTAAACACGAACGCCGATCACTCGGAGGACTATATGGTAAATCTCGCACTCATGTGTAGTTTTGACGAATCGGGAGGTCCCGAGATGTCTAATAAAATTACAGATTTACTCAGACTTTCTGGAAAGGAGAGGGTCATTTTATCATCCCTACATGAATGCAGAAAAATCGATTTGAATCCCTCAGTAGAGAGTGTTAGAAGGTTCTCGGCTACCAAGTCGGAAGGAGATAAAATTCGGATTCTGAAATATATGCAGGGATTGGGCACAGATACTTCCTATTTTGAATCTCAATTGGATCAATATTCGCATCTAAAGGCAGGTTCTGGACCTCTTTTAGATGGAGTCAGAATTTCTGAAATTACTGGACTAGAAGGGGGCAAGAGGCTCGGCAGACTAAAGGATTGGTTGCACAGAATTCAAGTGGAAAGAGATTTAGCTAACGAAGAGGAAGTGATCTCCATTTTGGGAAGTCTGGATTGGAAAAATTCTGACTTTGAAGATTGGCAGAGACTCTCCTGGCCTTAGTCAGATCTCGTTCAGGTAATCTATGTATTCTGATTCATCTAAATACATATCTTCATCCCATTCATGAGGCCTTACTATCATACACCACCCGTCTTGGTAAGCATCCTCGTTAACAAGATCTGAATTGTCCTCTACATCTCCGTTAAGTTCTACTATCTTGCATGGAAATGGGGCATTTATCAGGACTCTGTCTTCGATTGTCCTGATTGTTATCATCAAATCATCAGTATCCAGCTCATCACCACTGGAAATAGGTGCAGCAGGGGCGTCATCATCGTTTTCTGATTCATCCTCATCGGTTTCAACCTGGAATTCGCTATCATCCTCTGGTTTGGATAGTACAACGCGCAGAATATCTCCATACTCGGCTCTAATGAACTCACTAATTCCTATCTTGACCGTCATGTCGTCCTCATCATCATCAAGAACTTGAACCCACAAATGGTCTAGGGTATACTTCCTGTCATGGGCAATGCTGAATTCGAAGAAATCGCCGCTACTCATCTAATATCGTCCGCGGGCGCGGCAGTCCCCAATTTGAACTATTCGATTGAAGGAGAATTTCATGCCTAAGAGAGATTAACAATATCCTCTTACTCCGAGTCACTGAGAGCATGGACTTCCAAGAGACAGAAGAGCAAAGCATGATTCGAGAGATGGTAAGAGGGTTTGCCGAAGAAACACTAGCACCCACGTGCCTAGAACGTGATAGAGAGCAGCGAGCACCTTTGGAGGAGTGGTTGGAATTCTGTAAAAGCACTGGACTCCAGGGAGTAACTATTCCAGACGAATATGGTGGAAACCAAGTTGACTCAGTATCAGAGTCCATTATCGTGGAGGAGTTGGCCAGAGTTGACCCATCGTTCTCGGTAATGTACTGCGTTCACGTTGGACTATGTTCGATGACTATTGCCCTGCATGGAAACGAAGAGCAGAAAGGTAAGTACCTTCCAAGGCTAGCAGGAAATGAGATTGGTGCTTATTCCCTATCGGAGGCAGGTGCTGGAACGGATGCTGCAGCCTTAGGGTGTAGGGCGAAGATTAGTGAAGATGGTACCCACTACATCCTCAATGGGGAGAAGATGTGGGTGACAAACGGCTCCAGTGCCGAGATTTACGTCCTTTTCGCCAAGGATATCGATCATCCAGAGTTTGGAGAAAAGAAGCATGGCGGAACTACGGCATTCATAGTCGAGGGTTCATTCGAAGGATTCTCTGTAGGAAAGAAGGAGGACAAATTGGGAATCCGCTCTAGCGACACCTGCTCATTGATACTGAAGGACTGCAAAGTGCCGATTGAGAACGTATTGAAGGGAGTTGGAGAAGGTTTTCCCATAGCAATGAATGCTTTGGACAATTCAAGAATTGGCATTGCTGCACAGGCACTTGGCATAGCACAAGGATCCTATGAGGCTGCTCTAAATTATGCTCACGAGAGAGTGGCATTCGGAAAGCCTATCGCCCATCACCAAAGTGTGGGAAACTATCTAGCGGATATGGCAACAAGAACCGCGGCGGCTAGATTGATGGTTTACAAGGCATCTATCTCTAAGGAGCTGCACTATGAAGAAGGTGCTCCAAGGCATACAATGGATGCCAGCATGGCTAAGCTCTTTGCGGGAGACACTGCTATGTGGGTTTCCGAAAGAGCAGTCCAGGTACTGGGTGGTTACGGTTATACAACGGACTTCCCAGTTGAGAGGTTCTTCAGAGACGCCAAGATTACCCAAATTTACGAGGGCACTCAAGAAGTACAGAGAATCGTGATAAATAGGTCAATTTCTCCTTAATGAGATGATTCAGGATGTACCCGTTAGAGAAGATAAGAAGATCTTTCCCCTCTCTAAGTAGAAAATTCGATGGGAGGGAAGCGGTTTACTTTGATGGTCCCGGTGGCAGCCAGGTGCCACAATCCGTAGCAAATGCAGTAAGCCATTACTTGCTGAACCATAATGCAAATACTGGAATGAGTTTCGCTACTTCGATAGAGACGGACGAAATTATCACTGAAACTCTTGTTGCTTGTGCCGATTTCCTCGGGTGCTCCGACCCTAACGAGATTGCATTTGGCCAGAATATGACCAGTCTGAATATCCAATTAGCTAGCGCGCTTAGCAAGACATGGGGCCCGGACGACGAGATCGTAGTAACCAAGCTAGATCACGATGGTAACGTCAGACCTTGGTCTTTGGCCGCAGAGTGGTCCGGTGCTTCCTTGAAAAAAATTGAAGTAAATCCTGATGACTGCACTTTGGATATGGCATCGATGGCTGAATCGATTACCGAAAGTACCGTAATTGTCGCAATTGGCGCTGCTTCGAATCTTTCCGGGACTATCAACGACCTGAGGAGAGTGGTAGATATTGCGCACGGATTCGGTGCGGAGGTTGTTGTCGATGCGGTTCATTTGGCGCCTCACTCGCTGATAGACGTACAAGACATAGGGTGTGACTTTCTTCTGTGCTCACCGTACAAATTCTTCGGACCCCACCAAGGGATCCTTTGGGGCAGGAGGGGTCGAATGCAAGAGCTCCCTGTTGCAAAGCTTAGAGTATCTACCGAGGAAGTACCTTTCAGATGGATGACAGGGACCCAAAGTCATGAAGGAATAGCAGGAACCAAGGCCGCAATTGACCATATCGCATGGATTGGAAGAGAAGTCTCAGGAAACGAAGGACTGGGTAGAAGGGAGGCGTTGAGGGTTGCATACTCGGCAATAGAAGAGCACGAGAGAGAATTGTGTCTAAGAATGATCCATGGGCTGATGGAGATAGATGGTTTGAAAATCTGGGGCATAACTAATCCAGAAAGAATACTAGAAAGAGCCCCGACTGTATCTTTTACACATCCGAAGATGATAGCTAGCGAGATAGGCTCCATGCTGGCCGAAAGAGGAATATTTGCCTGGGCTGGCAATTTCTACGCCCTGGAGTTGACTGAGGCACTGGGTCTAGAGCCCGAAGGGGTTCTCAGAGTAGGATTGCTACACTACAACTCAATGGAGGAAGTAAATTTCTTCTTGGAGTCATTAAGGGACATCTTGGGATAGACTCACTCTACCCACTGGTATCTCCTCTGACCTTCTAGATCTCCTTCCAAACCGATGCTTACCAAGGCGAACTCGGTACTGGGCTTTACCACTGAACGCTTCCTCTTACCCATGTGCAATGCCTCGTAGACCGTCTTATTGATGGCATGACGGGTCGATAGTCTCTCAAATAGATGGAATCGGGAGGCAATCTCTCTCCAACCTGGTTGTACGACTCCCTCGAAAACCTTGGCCTTGGCCCCTGAGCCATACCCGCAAAGGCCAATGTGACTTCCCTCCATCTCTACATTCTCTATGTAATCGGACTCCATTGCTGACATCAGTGCAAGGAAAATTGACCCAGTATATTGGTTTCCAATCAGGCTAGAAGCTCTTTGAGTCTTCTCAATCCTCTCATCTACGAAGGTCTTGAACTCTGGAGTCTTAGAAATCAGCCTCCTGTAGGAGTCATTTACAGTCTCGAATTCTTCAATTCCTTCGGGAGTATCGGGGAAGTCTGAGGGTAGGGGCTCGGGACCGATTTCTTCCACGATCCTCTTCCACATGGGAAGATTCCTTCGATCGTGACGAAAAACATCGGGGAACATCCTCTTCCCCTGGAATGCGTATGGGAGGTGGACAATGATTCTACTCCATTGGTTGGTCAGAATTTCATCATTCTCGGGATTATACCGGCCCTCCTCAATGGCCTTCCCACGGAAATCAATGAATGCCTGTTTAACTGACTCGGAATAACACCGATTGGAGAACTGTCCGTCGAAAACCGGAGTATCCTTGTGAATCATGATTTTCTCATTCTCGAAGAGAGTCTGGTTCTTTTTCTTGGACCTAGGGAGTAATTTGAGTATCTTCTCGGCGAGGTTGGATGTGAACCTAGCCCCGGATTCCTCTGCTAATTCCAGTACATTCTCCACAACTGTTCGAGTCTCGACCTCTCTCCGGGGCTTGAAGAAGTCATGAACTGGCATAGTGGAAACCCCCCAGATATCTGGAATTGCAAGCAACCTTGGATTATGGCGAATTAGGATGGCGCCTCCACCTGCTCCCTGAGTGTACTCTCCGGAGGAGCCGAGATCATATTTCGCATTATCTGCAAAAACCACTATGCCTATCCTATTCCTATCCTCTCCCCCTCTGGCCACCCAGTCTAGAGTATTGTGCATGGCATCTACCGCACCTATGCAGGCGAACGTCATATCCACAACGTCGCAATTCCTAAAGCAGTTCTCGCCGAATTTCTCTGAATATCGCTGCTCTAGCATGTCCATGATGTAGGTAGCGGTAGGCTTAGCTCCGTCCAAAGCAGATTCAGTACCTAGGTAGATCCTGCCTATGGATGAAGGGCTCAGGGAATTTCGATCAATCAGTCTCGAAACAGCATTTGCACCCATTGTCGCTGTGTCTTCATGCACGTCCGGTATGGCCATGGCCTCTAGTCCGAGTCCTTTACTCAGTTTACCGTAGTCAGCTCCTCTGAACTCTGCAAAATCTTGCATTGCGAAGTATAGTCTTGGGAAATGAAGGGCGATATCATCGATACCTACGACTGACATACTAACGGGGGTTCGTGGAATTGGCCTACATTATGATTGCTACGCTGGGAATACCTCATACATCAATTGGAGACGATACTACAATTACCCGGAAATGCCGTTAATAGACTGGATGAGTTCTTGCTTATCTGAAAAATATTTAGAGATGGGGCTCAAGACGTCGTGTAGAGCATCTGCAACCGCCATCTTGGCATCCAAAGGATGGATTTCTCCATTTGACACTGCATCCACAAATTCCTGCTGATTAGTCCATTCAGATGGTTTTCCGTACTTAGGATCCGGAGATACTACGATCTTCCCGAGTTTGGGCATTATTATATGCTCAGAAATCTCGAATATTGGGGATTTAACATTTCCCACCTCTAGGAAAGATTTCCTGATTTTCGATCTAATTGATTCTGCGTCATCGTCCAAAAGAATCGCATTACCCGGATCTGACTTGGACATTTTGTGATCGAATGAGTCCATCCTGCCTCCGGGTCCCTTAAGTCCTGAGAGCATGGGTGTGTGGATGCATGTCGGCTTTGTCCATTGATTCTTCTCTGCAACCTCTCGCATGTACATATGCGCCTTTCTCTGGTCCATACCTCCAAAGGCTATGTCCACCCTAAGTTCGAAAATATCCGCAGCCTGCAATGCAGGATAGTAGAATGCGGCCAAGTCGTGATCTGAAGAGTCCTCGTCCCTCCCCATAATACTGAAAGTTCTCCTTACTCTTGAGAGGCTCATATTCTTCGAGCACCTCAGAACCCTTTCCCAGTACTTACCCGATTCCATAACTTCGGATGCGCGGACGAACTGAATTTCACCGGGCCCGGTCCCCTCTCCAGGATTCTCCAGAATTGCTCTAAACATCTCAGACATGTAATTCGCGGCTATGGAAATCTTCTCCATATCTCTTCCGAACTTGTCATTCACCCAAGCATGCCAGTCGGCCAACAAGATGATGACGTTGACTCCATCATCAAGCAAATTCCTAATTGTATCCCCAAGGATAATCCAACCAAGGTGGGCCTTCCCACTGGGTTCCAGACCTATGTAAGCAGATAGTTGGCCATCCCCTGAGTGGCTGGGGGCGCCGCACAATACAGATTCTAGGTGTTCCTTGCCAATGACTTCCTGGCATCCAGAGAACATCCGGTCCATGCGAGCCTTGGATTCGGGAGATAACTCGGGAAGAGTCACTTCTTCAGTCATTGTCTCACCTAACTGAATAACTTATTCAGCTTCTCTGCTCTTCCATTTGCCTTGGTATTTTCATTTGCTTCAAGTAGGGACTCTATCTCGTTGATCAATGACTCCGCCTTCTCTACCTTATCTGCTGGAACACTGTCCGACATCTCCATGAAATGTCGCGCTGATGAAATAGCAGACTTAGCCTTTGCAGCCTTCTTAGCCCACTCCTTCGCCTTATCTCCTCTCTGTTTGGCGTTGTAGCCTGTGACCTTGTCGAGGAAGGTTGTCCATCTCCTACGGTCGTCCATCGCCGATTTCATTGATTCTGGATCATCGAAATCTGGAGCCACGTTGGTCACATCAACAATAAATGCCCCGTTCTCAAATCTTCCAACTATTGAGGTCATGACCCCATGAGAGGCCTCAAAAGATTCCTCAGAGGTCCTTTCCACCTTTTCGAAGAACTCCTTCGCGAGTTCGGAAAGCCCGCCATTTTCTCCCACTTCTTTGATTACTCCTCTACGAACGTCGAATCGCTCCATATGCTCTCGAATAGACATTGTCACTTCAATACTGCCGACATGTTGAGTTAGATAGTGAGTAGAATACCTAAACGGTCGTCTCCTCTCGGGGTTACATGCGAAGGGATATTTTGAGAGTATTGATCGTATTCTCAATTATCCTCCTCGCCCCATCATCGCTAGCACAATCAACAGTCGACCTGGAGGGTTCGATCAGCATGGGAGATGGCGATCTAGGAATTGAAGGGATTTCTGTTTCTGTCGATCAAGGGTTGATACTGGCTCATGGTGCTAATTCGGGTGTATTCCTAATCGACTCCAATTCTCCCGAAAACAACTCACATATCGAATGGAGCGGGGACTATTCGCTCCTAGACTCGTCATTCCACCCTAGAGAAGAAACAGCCATCATAGTGGGTGAAGGAGGAAATGTCTTGAGAGTAACCTTGGCGAATTCGAGCATCGAACAGGCAGGTGGGCCTTCCACCTTCGGAGACACCTTGCTAACTTCAGTATCTTGGAACGGGGATGGAAGTTGGGCCTACATCGGAGGCGAGGATGGTTGGATTTGGAGGTTCAGAGGGACAGATGACGGAGGAATAGAGGCGATAGTTCTGGAAAATAGAGGAGAGAGGGTGATTTCGGGAATCTCTTGTCTGCGGGGATATAATATCTGTGCGGTAACCTCCACATTAGGTGGCATCGGGATTATCGACCAGGAACACGGGTTGCACTGGATAGGGGGTTTCGGGACCCCATGGGTGGACATTACCTGCCACTCTTCCGAAGTACCAGAATGCATCGCGATCTCAAGTGACTTGAACATAGCAAGTATCGTAGTAGACGTTTCAGAGGCATCGGAAACCAGAATCTATGACAACAATATCGTACAACTACAGGGTTTTGTGGGCGTAATGACAGGGATAGAAGTACAATCAGACGGGATTTCTCTGATTTCTCTGGCTCCATTCGGATTGATTGAGCACGACAAGGGGGCTAGTAAGTCGTTCCACTGGCTCGACAATGTCGACGTAGTAGAATTTGACGTAGCAATATCGGATCAGAGAATCGTTGGAACGTGGGGCTCCGGATTCTTCGAGGGATGGCTAATTACCGATAAGGGGACTCTGGTCTCTTTTGGTCCTGCTGAACAGGATGAGGATAATTCAATGCTAGAAATTTGGATTGGGATAATTATCCTTGGAGGAGCGACCTTGCTAGTGACTTCTCTGATGGTGAGTTCTTCTCCGAAACTAAGCAATTGGTTGACGAAAAAGATCGGTAGCGAGGAAGAGCGTAAGGCCGTAATGAGAGAAGAAAGGCTCAAGTCAAGGAAAAAACGACGAGCATAGATTCATTTGCAAACTTGCTCGCGGCGGTTCAATAACATGGCATACGAGGCGTTGGACTTCTACGATATTGATTCACTTCTTACTGACGAAGAGAGGATGATAAGGGATGTTGTAAGAGACTGGGTAGAGGAAAGAGTACTTCCGAACGTCGAGGATGCATGTCGGGAAGGGGTTTTTCCTGACGAGTGGAGGATCGAGATTGGAGAGATGGGGATTCTGGGGGCCCCATTGAAAGGCTATGGGTGCCCTGGACTCTCCTACACTGCGTATGGGCTAATCTGCCAGGAGTTAGAAAGAGGGGACAGTGGCGTTCGTTCATTTGCTAGCGTTCAAGGATCTCTAGCCATGTATCCAATCTGGGACTTTGGTAGCGAAGAGCAGAAGGAGAAATACTTGCCAGGAATGGCTAATGGGGAGCTAGTTGGGTGCTTCGGCCTAACCGAGCCGGACTATGGTTCAAATCCGGGCGATATGATAACCAAAGCAGAGGACAAGGGCGACTACTTCCTGCTCAATGGCGCCAAGATGTGGATTACAAACGGCACGATTGCAGACTTGGCGGTCGTCTGGGCCAAGCTTGACGGCGAAATCAGGGGATTCATTGTAGAAAAGGAGGACGAAGGCTTCACAGCTCCAGAGATGAAGGGGAAGCACTCGCTAAAGGCCAGTATTACTAGTGAGCTGGTATTCCAAGACTGTAAAATACCCAAGGATAGGATTCTTCCTGGTGTAAAGGGCCTGAGAGGCCCGTTTAGCTGCCTCAATAATGCTAGGTTCGGGATATCTTGGGGCGCGGTAGGGGCTGCCCAGTCATGTTTCAATTCAGCTAAGGAATATGCATTGAGCAGGATTCAATTCGGACACCCTATTGCATCATTCCAACTAGTTCAGAATAAGCTATCTTGGATGCTTAGAGAAATCACCAAGGGACAATTGCTTGCATATCACCTAGGAAAGAAGAAGGACGATGGGACTTGGATTCCAGAGCAGATTTCTCTTGCAAAGATGAACAATGTTGACATGGCGCTGGAGATAGCCAGAATGTCGAGAGATATACACGGAGCTAATGGAATTCTGGATGAGTACCCCGTCATGAGGCACATGGCAAATCTGGAGTCCGTAAAGACATACGAGGGGACCCATGACATCCATAACCTGATTCTGGGGAGGCACATTACTGGCATTCAATCATTCACAAGAGAGCCGTGAATAGTCTAGAGAATGCGTCCCAATATTCAAAGGTCCAGAACCTGCCCAGAGAGCAGGGATTATGATGGGAGTTGCGGTTCTTCTCAAACAAGTTCCAGACACTACAGCGAAGATCAGTGTCTCCGGCTCTAGGGTAGACGAGTCCGCTATTACCAAGTGGTCGATTAGCCCATACGACGAGTATGCCCTAGAAAACGCGATAATGCTGAAAGAATCCGGCGCGGATGAGTTAGTTGCCATAACTTGTGGGCCCCAGAGATCCTCGAAATGCCTAACTGAAGCGGCAGCCGTAGGCGCGGACAGGCTCATACACGTCGTGGCCGATGGGGATTTCATGGACAGTTGTACCATTCAGAGAATACTATCCTCAGCAATTGAAATGTCAGGGTGCGATATTGTCCTTTGCGGAAAACAGGCTGCTGATACTAACAGCGGCTCTACTGGCCCCGGAGTGGCTAGTCTACTGGGATACTCTTGCGTAGGCTCTGTTACGGAAGTCTCAATGGATGGGGACAAAATCTCTGCAACTAGGCTGGGTACTTCTGGATTGGAAAGGATCGAAGTTAACAGCCCCTGCTTGTTCACTTTCGATAAGGGGGATGTTGAGCTGAGGAGACCTAACGTCAGAGGCATCATGATGGCGAAGAAGAAGCCGATTGAGACTATCTCGATAGAAGAACTGGGAGTAGAAGTTGACAATTCCCGAGCATCCCTACAATCTCATTCATCCCCCCCAGAGAAGCCTCCGGGACAGAAATTCGAAGGAGCTGGCTCCATAGAAATCGTCGTGAGCAAGTTGAGGGACGAGGCCAACGTAATTTAGAGGTGTGAAAATGGATATTGTGATAATTTCTGAAGCTAGTAATGACTCGTTGCACCCCGTCACTGCTCAGATGGTAGGAGCGGCCTCCTCACTTGGAGGAACAATTTGCGTCATTTGCCCGGGAGGGGTTGGTTCCGAAGAAGCAAGCAAGATTTCTGGGGTCGACAAAGTCATCTCTGTTGAAGGGGATTGCTTCGACGGCTACGACTGCATGGCATGGTCTGATGCGATTGTATCATTCATAGAAGGGGACCTTGTGCTGGCATCTTCATCTGCGATTGGAAGGGAGATGACTGCGGCTATTGCGGCGAGGAAGGGTTTTCCAGTGATTCAAGACATCACAAGTCTGGATGAAGGAATCTCGGTGACCAGGTCAATCTTCTCAGGCAAGGCGATAGAGGAGGTGAGTGCGTCATTGCCATGCGCATTGAGCATCCGTGCCAATTCGTTCCAGCCAGCCGAGGGACTAGGGAGCGCGGAGATTGCAACAGTCAATGTAAGCCAGGAAGTGTCCGTAGCGGTAAAGGAGGCCCTAGCTAAAGCAGGCGAGAAACTCGATGTTGCAGAGGCAGACATCGTGATCTCTGGCGGAAGAGGGATGGGCGATCCTGCAAACTTCTCTCACCTATACGATGTAGCGGACAAAATAGGGGCGGCTGTTGGGGCTAGCAGGGCCGCTGTTGACACTTGGGAGGAGATACCGCATAGCATGCAGGTAGGTCAGACGGGTAAGACCGTGACTCCCAGCCTATACATTGCAGTAGGAATCAGCGGCGCTATACAGCATCTGGCTGGGATGAGGTCAAGCAAGTACATCCTGGCGATAAACAAGGATCCAGAGGCCCCAATCTTCGGGGTAGCCGACTATGGCATTGTAGCAACATGGGAAGAGTCGATTCCCGCTCTCAAGGAGCACCTATCAGCGATCATGTCAGACTGATGCCTGCTCCTTGCCCGAGTCTGAACGGGTTCTGCTGATCCTACTCAGATACTCTTCAGTAATTCCGCCCGTCACGTATATTCCGTTGAAGCATGAGCAATCGAATTCTGCGATTTGGCTGCCGATTTTTCCTGTACAGGCATCGACCAGGTCCCCCAAATCTTGGTAAATCAGCCAATCGGCTCCGATTGCCTGGCAGATTTCGTCATTTGTCTTCCCGTAGGCCACATACTCCTCCCTAGCGGGCATGTCTATTCCATACACATTAGGATGTACAATTGGAGGAGAAGAAGAAGCGAACAAGACCTTGGATGCTCCGGCATCCCTGGCCATCTGGACAATCCTGCTAGAAGTATTCCCCCTGACTATGCTATCATCGACAATCAGAACGGTCTTGCCCATAAACTCTCCAGAAATAGTATTCAATTTCTTCCTAACAGAGTCCTTGCGAATTTCCTGTCCTGGCATGATGAATGTTCGTCCGATGTATCGATTCTTTACGAATCCCTCTCTATAAGGTGCCCCAAGCGCACTTGAAAGCCCTAGAGCAGCAATCCTACCGCTATCCGGAACAGGGATCACCGCATCTATCCCATGGTCCGGGAGCAATTTCTCGATTCTCCTGGCTAGCGCCTCTCCCATCCTAAGTCTGGCTTGGTGGACCGAAATTCCATCGATTACTGAGTCGGGCCTTGCGAAGTACACATGCTCGAAAACACATGGAGTATGGGGTATATCTGGATGGCATTTCTTCGTATGCATCCCCCCATCCATCCTAACAATCACCGCTTCACCGGGAACTATGTCCCTGTCGTTCTCGAAACCTATAGACTGGCAGACCACACTTTCCGAGGAAACTATTCGTTCGGTGAATCCATCCACGTCCCTTTTGCCCAAAAATAGAGGTCGGATACCATGTGGATCTCTGAATGCCACCATCCCCCAACCAGTAATCAGACACACCACACTGTAGCTTCCTTCTGCTCTCAAATGGGTCCTTTCTACTGCTCTGAAGATATCATCCTCGTTCAAAGCTCCCATTCCTCCTGGCCTCCCATTAACAGATCTCTGTATCTCTGCGGCGAATAGGTTGAGTAGAGCCTCTGAATCTGAGCTAGTGTTTATTCTACGATGATCATACTCCAGTAGGCCTGAAATTATGTCTGGGGTGTTGTTCAAATTGCCATTGTGGGCCAAGCTGACTCCAAATGGAGTATTGGTGTAGAACGGTTGTGCCTCATCAGAAGAGCTAGATCCCGCTGTAGGATATCTGACATGACCAATTCCAATCGACCCCTTTAGCCTCTTCATGTGCCTCTCCAAGAAAACGTCACGGACGAGGCCGTTTGCCCTCCTGTGGCAAATGTTCTCGTAGTCACTGGTAACAATTCCTGCAGCATCCTGGCCCCTGTGTTGTAGAACTATCAGACCGTCATACACAGACGTAGCCACGTTAGAGCCGGGAGAGCCAACTATTCCGATGATGCCGCACATCGGTACCATCATCCGGTAAGAGAACAAGACTTAGGCATTTGCGGCTTGGATTACTTCTTCTGCCACATGGTTCGGTTTCGCTTATTCCACCTGTACTTGCGGAGCCTGGCCGTATCTCCGTAACCGCAACTGGCACATTGTCCCTTCTGCTTGTGGTATGAATGGCGACCACATCTCCGACATCGAATATGGGTGGACTTCTGCCTCTTCCCCATACTCGGAGTTCCCTTTGACATGCACTACAACCTCACTGAGACGACGCGCCCACCGGCCGATTTGTTAAGAGGGTTATCCTGAACAAGACAATAGTAAGAATGGCAGCGAATACAGGAAAGAGAGTCGCTAATCCCACTAGTGATGTGGCAATTGAGGACCTCAATGTAGAAGTCGCTCCCTCTTCCGAAAGCATCATCATCGCATAGATAGAAGCGACTGAGAGAAATACTGGCCCCAAGAGAGCTAATGATCTGTTGAATCTGTTAAATGTTGATGCAAAATGAATAATGGCGAAAGATGATGATAGAACTACACCCCCCGCAACAAGAAGAATAGACTCCAATAAGTCAATTCCCATGACCATCCCCTCCCAAGCGTCTATGTAGAATTGTCCGTACTAGCTCCCCCTCCTCATTAGAAAGAGGGTCGGAATAGGATTCTAGTCCAACCGATCTTTCGAAAATAGAAGCACCTACGTAAACAAGAGAGAAGCCCAGCAAGATTCCCAAAAGGGAGAATAATGACCTAATTGTATCGGATATAGAAACTGGGAGGAATTCGAGATAGGCTATTGCCCACGATGCTAGGATTGCTGTCCATCCTAGAAGCATGCCAGAAGTAGAGTAGCCCCCATATGTCGAAGAGCTTCGTAGGACAATGAACGATCCAAATAAAAATAAGATTACCCATTTGAAAAGAGTTAGGATTGCTCCGTGTAACTCACTTTCGGTATCAGCCAGGCTTTCAGGAAGCAGGACAAAAGAAGTCACCCCAAGTAGGGCCAATGGGAAACCGAACCTACTTCTAACAAAAGAAGGGCCCATTCTATGAAAGTTGTAACCAATCGCCAGTAAAACCAGAGAGATCCAGAGTATGGCCTCGTCGGCAACCATGGACTTCGGACGTTAGAGATACTCTTGTGTTTTTCTTGGAGCAGGGGGGGCACATCTTCTATCCGCTCGACTAGATTCATATACGGGTCATTGGTGGCTCGCGGCGCACAAGCAGTAAGGAGGGTGACAAATGGTAAAGATGCCAAGGAAGGTTATGAGATACAGCCCCTCTGCTGGGAAGCATACTGAACACACAGTTGAGAGAGTCAAGAAGAAGAGGGCTAGCGAACTAAAATGGGGTCAAAGAAGGTTCAGAAGAGTCACTGCTGGGTACAGAGGATTCCCTCGTCCGAAGCCTTCTGGAGAGAAGCCGACCAAGAGAGTGAACCTGGTGTACAGGTGTACAGAGACTGGCAAGGCGCACTCTCCAAAGGGAAAGAGGGCAAGGAAATTCGAACTTGTTGATAATTGAGGAGATTAGTATGGCAGGAAGGTTTCTGAGAGTTAGTTGCAAGGATTGTGGAAATGAAGCCACGATTTTCGATAGGTCCTCCACCATTGTGGCTTGTACCATTTGCGGATCTACTCTAGCAGAGCCAGCGGGTGGACTGGCTAATCTTACCGGATGCACTGTAGTCGAGGTTCTGAACTAGAGAGGCAGAATCTTGGCGGAACAATCCAACGACTGGCCTGAAGAAGGAGAGTTAGTGGTCTGCTCCGTGAAAAGCGTGAAGGAAAACGGGGCCTACTTGTCCTTGGACACATATCCTGACAGGGAAGGTTTCGTTTTCATTGGAGAGATTGCTACTGGATGGGTCAGGAACATCAGAGCCCACGTCAGAGAGGGGCAGAGGTTGGTAGCCAAAGTAATTGGAGTCAAAAAGGACAGAGACAGCATCACACTCTCGATAAAATCAGTTTCCGAGGAGAGAAGGAGAGATGCATTACAATCCTGGAAGAACGAGCAGCGTGCATCCCAGATAATGAGAGTTGCAGCGGAGAGGATTGGCTGGGAAGAGGAGAAGACGGTGGAAGTCTCAGACGAGATGAAAGAGGCTTTCGGATCACTTTATGGAGCGCTAGAGGAGTGTGCAATAAACGAAAGCGCTCTGGAGGATTCGGGTTTCGAGGGAGATTGGATAGCTACGGTTACTGAACTCGCAATAGAAAATATCATCCCTCCGTTCGTGGAGATAAGAGGAATGTTCGAAATCAAGGTTTGGGGTCCCGAAGGAGTCGTCGCAATTAGCGAAGCTTTGCAAGCAGCAGAGGATTGCGCCAAGGGCGTGGAAGAGGTCTCCCTCACATGTCACTATGACGGGGCTCCTAATTACAGAGTCGACATCAAGGCTCCGGATTACCCTTCTGCTGAGTCGGTATGGGAAGCTGCTCAGGAGGCCGCTTCTCTGAGAATAGACTCTGTCGAGGGATCCATATCCATAGAAAGGCTATGATCCCATATCTGCAGGAACATAATTCATGAACCTAATCGGTGGGCTTAGTCTCAATCATGGCTAGAACTAGGCTCCAGAGATGCATAAAATGCAGAGAGTTTGGACTTGGGGAAAAGTGCAAGACCTGTGGAGGCAAGATGGAGACCGCGGCCTCTCTGAAGTTCTCACCCGAAGATCCACAGGGATCCAGGCGAAGGAAAAGGCAGGACGCAGGTAGTGACGAGTGGGTGAAATCTCTACCCTCACCTAGGAAGGATGATGCTTCTTGAACAGAGCCAAAATACACTGGCTAGAAGGGAGTGGGCTTCCGGATAAATCCATGATCCTAGAGGCGGTTCCTGGAGTGGGGAATGTAGGTAAAATCCTGATTGACGCAGTTGTAGAAAAGCACCCTTCTAGAACTATTGGCTGGATACTGCATCCCGACTTCCCCCCTCACGCCACGTTGTCAGAGAAGGGTTTGATTGGCCCACCAAGGCTAGACATCAACACAACCATGCTCCCTGATGGGGAAGAATTGGTGACCATTACTGGGGTGATGCAACCGATGACGGCATCAGGACAGTTCGAGGTTGCTGAAGTGATATTGGATCTGGCAGAAGAGTCGGAGGCAAGTAGATTGCTCGTACTGGCTGGTCTTGCCTCTGAGCCAGACAGGCGTTCGGTATTCGCAGTATGCTCTGACAAGAAGGTCAGCAGAACTCTAGAGGAGGAAGACATAGAGGTCAGCAAAGACCAACCGAAGGCAGGAATGATTGGGGTAGCTGGAATGGTTCTTTCCTTAGCCCCCACGAAGAGCGTTCCTGCCATAGGGGTGATTGCTGAGACCATAGGGGCTAGTTCTGACATTCTAGCCGCAGAGAGAATGGCTAGATGGCTGGAGCAGGCATTCGATGTTACATTGGATTTGGATCTTGACACCACCAAGGAGACTGCAGCAAAGCTGATGGAGAGGATGGGCGAGGAGAGTTCTCTCGAGGATTACCTGAGCATGAGTGATAACGAGGCTTCATCTGACTTCTACGTCTAGTGCTATCTTCTATTCCTTCTCTTGCTCTTGCTTCTACCACCGGAAGAGGATTCCTCTACGGAGATCTTCCTCCCCTTGAACTCTGACTTGTTCAATGCCTTTATTGCAGCTTTAGCCTCTTTCTTGTCTGCGAAGGTTACGAAGGCGAAGCCTCTGGGTTTCTTGGTCTCCCTATCCAATGCCATGTGGACGTCCTTCAACTTCCCGTGGGCCGAAAAGGCTTCTCTCAATTCATCCTCAGAAGCATCGTAGGATACCCCTCCTACGAACAGTTTGACTCCGAACTCCTTCTGAGACTTTGATCTGGCACTCTTCATGACTTCCCTCTCCTTGGCAAGATCATCCTTGCTTGCCTTTCCTGATTCTACCTTTTCCATGCAATCTCGACATCTCAGGGGCTTTCCAGGAGTTGGTTTGAACGGAACCTTCGTATCAATACCGCAAAGAGTACAACTTGCAGGGAACATCTCCCTCTGGGGCCTACCACCTCTGCCCCTAGATGAGGGCGCCCTCTTGGCAGATTCTGGAATCTCATGTGACCAACCCCTTCTATGATCCGCAGCAGGTGAGAGGTAGGGCCTAGCCCCTTCGTGCCCCAGCATAGACTCTGCTTCGCTAGACCAACGCTCACCTGGACGATTGAGACTTTTGAGATCAGAGTCTGAGGGAGTCTCGAAACCATGCCCGAAACCATTTGAAAGAGCTCTAAATCCACTATAGTCACACCGCGGACACTCAACATTGAAGTCCGGCTTTCTTTCACTTGCCAGAAGATCTACCCCGCACACGGGACAGGAAGCATACAGCACCCCTAGTTCTGGGTCCCCCTTTGTAGAGGCTTTGAGCATGGGCTCTACGTTAATCACCCTAGCACGAACTATATCCCGCTTTCTCATACCGTCTCCTGCAGAAGGGATGAATCGATCGACAATCTCTGACACGTAGATGTCTGCGAAGAGTTTCAATGCTGGGACAGCCCTATGACCTCCCTCGTTGGTCTCTATATGGAGGACCCTCAGTTCTGCAGTCTTCTCATTTAGCCTATTGACCTCTCCGATGATCACGTCGTCTATCTTTGGCGAGTTGATTGGAGGTGCAGAGGAATCCACAGATATCACCCCTGAGTCTTTCACAACGCTTCCGGAGAGAACTGCAACAGGTCCTCTTTCTGTCAAATGAATACCATCTCCGAACTCCACCTCGGACCCAATCTCAATGAGATTGCCCGGCGTGACTTGGTCACCGACTGATGCTGCCATCGGCCCGCCGACCAGAAGACCCCCTATGAACGGTACGGCAGTAAAAGCGTGAAATCACCGAGGAGAGACGCGCCACAAAGAGGCCCTGGTTCTTCCCCTGGTTCTCGAATGGTGCTCGAATGCTGCAGGGAGGGCGAAGTCGAAGTTCCCGTATTCTTCAGAAGACCAGTCAAATTCATTGAAGAAATTCCCGATATGAGTCGCCCGTGAACTATGCATTAAATGAGCAACGGCACCTATTGAGATGATTTCTTGCAGAAATACCCTATCGGATCCTTTCTTTTGCGTCCCCCATGGAGGATTTGATACTACAAGATCCGTTTCATTGAATTCAATATTCTTTTCACCGATTTTGGAATTGATAATTCTCACACTGTTGCTGATTCCGAGAGACTCAGCGTTCCTAGTGGAAACCTCACAAGATTCTGCATCGGAATCCACCAGTATTGCTGACTTCGCGCCCATTAGAACTGCACCAATCCCCAATATCCCATTTCCGCACCCCAAATCTACTACTTGGCAACCCGAGTTGAGATCATTGAACGATTGAATATCGAAAAGCCATCTAGCTGCGATTTCTCCATCTGTCTGGTATTGCTCAAGATTCAAATCTGGACTCGATATTCTCTCCAACTTTGAGAGTTGTATTGCTAGTGAGCGGAGGCGCATGGTTCGACATTGCGACGGGGTGTTTGAATTAATCCAAATACCTAGTTGGAATGCATAGTTCAAATACTCTCGATTATTTACTAAGATTGTGGAAGCACTGGGGCTAGCGTATATTGCATTGGGGATGCTTGCTGGTGCATCCTTAGGATGGGCTCTATCTAGGGCGAAGGTCGTTTCAGATTCAAGTTCTTTAGAAGAGGAACTGATTAGAGCCAGGGCACTTCTGGAAGTTGGTGATAAAGAAGAAGAGAGAGCCCATCAACAGATGCTGGATGGATTCAGAATAGCCGCTGGAGAGGCGTTTTCTCAGGCAGTAGAGGCTGCTGATAAACAAAAAGAGTCCTCGTTCAAGAAGGCTACGGACGACCTTAGGCAGGATCTGGGAGGGTATATCGAAGCTATCCAAGAAGCTAAGGAGAAGGATATTGCTAGGGCTGCCACCTTGGGTGAGAAGGTAGACAACGTTAGTGCCCTCGGGACTAGTCTAGCCCAAGAAACCAGGGAGCTTGCATTGGCTTTGAGAGGAGATTCCCAGGCTCAGGGAGCTTGGGGCGAAGTAGTTGTGGAGAATCTTTTGCAGAGTATGGGTTTCGCTGAAGGAAGAGACTACATCAAACAAGAGTGGGACAGAGGTAGAAATGGAGAGAAAGGTAAGAGGGCTGATTTCATACTCAAACTACCTGAAAATCGTCAAGTAGTGATTGATTCAAAGGTCTCTCTGACCGCCTACACAGAGTACGTAAATGCAGAAGATGATGCGACCTCTGATTCCGCAATGAAAGCACATTGCAGATCAATAAGGGAACATTCGAAGAAATTGGCAACCAAAAACTACGAGGATATGGAGGGTTACAACACTCCGGATTTCGTCCTAATGGTAGTTCCTTTGGAAGGGGCTTTCATCGATGCAATGAGAGCGGATCAGAGTCTGTACGAAGATTTGCTCGGAGACAGGAGGGTCAAGGTTGTCAGTGGCTCAAGCCTGATGCTCACTCTAATGCTTATCCAGGAGTTATGGAAAAGGGAGAAGCAATCTAGGAACCAGATAGAGATTGTGGAAAGAGGGGGGAAGCTCCACGACAAGGTGGTTCTATTCTTGGAGACCTTTACGGCTTTGGGATACGAACTTGGACAGGCAAATGATGCATATGAAAAGGCCCTTGAGCAACTTAGCTCTGGTTCTGGGAATGTTGTGAGGCAGACAGAGATGCTCAAGGAGCTAGGTTCCAAGACCAAGAAGGAAATGCGTGAAAAGAGTGGCTTGAGAAGTCTAGCTGAGAGGGCTGAAGAGGAGGAGTCATTGCATGAGACTTCTTCGGAAGGCCATGATAGATTGGGAGAGGCACGAATTCAGTGAAGTCGTCGATATCATCGACGAATATGCCGTTCTCGATCTATCAAAGGGACGCTGGGTACAGCCTGAAACGGTATTCAGCATAGGGAAGTACGACGAGCTCAGACCTGGAATGTACAATACAGAGATATTTGCGGGAGAGCGCTTCCTCCACGTAGGTATCGATATTTGTGGGCCAGTGGGGACGCCTTGTATGTCTTTCATGAAAGGGGAGATATCACACTTCGGATACAATCCAGAACCGGGGGATTACGGAAATGTGATAATTTCCAAACACGATTTGGATGGAGTGAGCCTTTGGGCACTATATGGTCATCTGAGTAGTGATTCAATAGAAAATATTCGAGTAGGCCAGAAGATTTCTCGTGGAGAAGTGATTGCCTGGTTCGGAGATTATCATGAAAACGGTGGTTGGGAGCCTCACTTGCATTTCCAACTATCTTTGGTTGAGCCTACTACGCATGACCTCCCCGGTGTTGTATCCCCCCAAGAAAGAGAGCAGGCTCTCAAAGACTATCCTGACCCTAGATTAGTTCTTGGACCACTCTACTGAATGGACGAGAGGTGAGACTTTAGTGACTCTATGGGGTGCATATCCGATGGATCCTCTTTCGTCAGAATTGCTAGCCCAATTGAAACCCAATCTGTAATATGGGCGGCGTAAAGTAGTCTTTCCAGCAGGCTCTCGCCTTCGCAAAATATGACCCAAGTAGGCTTGGATTCAAGCTCTCCGAGCATCCACTCAATCCTTGAGTTCGTTCGAGGGTGCAGGTCATTACCAGAGAGGATCAGCAGTGCTCGATCATGCGATGATTTGCTAGCCCAGGCAACTATCTCGTTGTGATTCATCTCGGGGATATCTGTGACACCTGCAAATTTGGCAGAGTTCTCGTTCAACTGGCATGTGAAGCGATATGCTGCGGCCCCCAGGCACGTTGGAGCGACAATCCCTATCTCCTTCTCGACCAGTGATCTGGAGAGAGTAGCAGCAATTCCTGAGTCGGTAGAAAGGTCCGATTCCAGAGATGCCTTAGACAGTCTGCCAAGCATACCTTCTATTTCTTCTGGACTGGGTCTAGGAAGAATCCCCAATTCCCAACAGGCCAAAAGTTGAGTCCCAAAGATATGTCCAAACGCCGAGCGAGGCATTTGACCTGCAGGTACACGGAGGCATGTCGACCCTTCGGAATGAGAGAGAATATCCGCCAAATCGCCTCCAGAGCTAATTCCCAAAACGGTTCCACCTGCAGAAATCGCCTCCCTGACACCATCTAGGGTCTCCTCGGTATTACCCGAGTAGGAAGTAGCGATTACCAGCCATTCCGGCCCCCACCAACTGGGCACTCCGTAGTCATTCCAAACGACAAATGGAAGTCCCCCGGAGTCATCCGATAGAGCCTTCAAGAACAAGCCACCTGCTCCAGAACCGCCCATTCCAAGGCATAGTACACCACTCCAGTCTGTGTCTTCTTCAATTCCTAATTCGGCGGTAAAGGCAGATTTTAGATCCTTAACGAAATTCCTAGTGAATCCTGCCATGTCACGGGAGTCGAATTGAGATAGCAGTGACTGGAAATCGGGGCTACTCATCATCCCTCACCTCTCCTCAAGACTGGTAATGCTAGCCACTCCCCATCTATGAAACCGATGCGTAACTCTTCCGTCGACCCGTCATCGTCGTATGGAAGGGCTACCGTTGAGACCTTGTAGTCGCTAGGATCCATGAATTCAGCACCCGAAGTGTCCCTATTCAGAATCTGTACAATGCTCTGCTCAGAAACAGAGCAAACAACCGAGGAGGCCTCCATATCTCTCCAAGTCGCTCCTGTCCTCTCGAACCTATCCATTCTTCTCAGAATCGGGCCCTCCTTCTGCCAGCTATCAACCATCCATAGATCCTTCCTGAGACGGATAACGTCACCTACGGAATATGCCGGCTTCCTATAGCTTAGAGTCAGCCTTGTCACTTCTACTCCATCGTTTACTCCCACCACAGTTGAGCTCTCCTTCACCGAGCCACCAAATGACTTTGTGAGTCTCCTACCCCAATTCCTAGCCAGGCTCTTTGATCCGAGCTGGAGATCCCACCCCCCGGGGACTGGCCCTTCCTTTGAAATGAAGAACATGGGATTTGGCTCCATTGATGTCAGCAAATCGTCCAAAGTTGAGCGGATTTGAGACAATTCACCTTCGTCTAGCTTCCTTCCGGCCGATCTTAGTTGTACCGTGGCCTCGAAGTAGT
>JAPOKZ010000006.1:0-36851 GCA_029977385.1 Methanobacteriota archaeon | reverse complement strand
TAGAATAATCTCGATGTCTGAATCCTTGCTCGGCTCCATTACTCTTCAGAAACAGGCGGCATCGAGGTCCACTTGAATGTCTCCCGAGTACGATTGGAACGCGCATCGTTAGTTTTAGAGATGAAAATACTCGAAAATATGTTATCGTCCTCTTAGGAGCCTCTTGCTTGAGCCTTTGAACGGGACGGCCATAACCACCTGCTTGACTACTTCCTTGATCTCCGATCTATCAATTTTGATCCTATCTTTATGGTCGAGAACATTGCTACCCCTGAGTAAGGAAACTGTCCTCTTTCCAATTATTACTGGAAGCATGCAAGACCCTCTAAGACGATACTGCGAGTGAGGTATCATTTCGATGTACTGGATCGCTGACTCTAGATGCTGAGATGTCAAATCTAGATATTCCTCATAGAGTGGCCTGAAGGATTCCATGTTCGACTTTTCCAATAGGTCTCTTGGACTCAAATTGTGTTCTTCCAGATTTTTTCTGGGAATATAGCATCGACCTAGAGCAAGGTCTGCCGGTATGTCCCTGAGGATGTTAATCATCTGAAGCGACTTACCGAACCTAACTCCGTTCTTGAATAGCTCTTCCTCCTTTTCAGAGTCTAATTTGAAAAGATGAGATAATGACATTCTAGTCCAGAACTCACCAACACTCCCTGCAACTCGATATGCATAGTCATCTAATTCATCGTTTTTCTCTATAGAGGAGATTTCCTCCGTTCCGAGTGAAAATCTCTTCAGATCTAGAATCTGTCCACCGATGATGATCCCCAGGCATGAACGAATTGACTCCTGATCAGATTCAGAGAATCCTCCAATCCTGGAAACCACTGTCTCTACATTCTTCAGTAGGAGTCCTTCCGATTTGTTGGTTTGAAACTCTGAGAATGGAGATAGTGCCGGAGCCATCGAGGACCGTCCCTGTGTGAAATCATCGTATGACTCCAGAGCATCCAAGAGTTCCCTGGGATCCCCGCCTTCGGAGTCGGCAATAGTATCAGAAGTCCTTGCAAGCATGTATAGAAGGCTTACTTGGGGCCTGATTGCCTTGGGCAGCTCCTTCAGGGAGAGGTAGAAGGAGCGTGACGTCCCCTTGAGAATTGAATCCAATTCCGAGTTAAAAATTCCAGACATGGATACCAACTATGTCATGCTGGGTGCCTTCGTTCCTAAGGCTCTCGTAACCCGGCTTCAATCAGCACCGAGACTAGGACTTCCCCAATCTTGGATGGATCTCTGGCAATGTGAATCCCTGCCCTCTCAAATGCGGAGAACTTCTCCTCTGCTGTGCCCTTTCCACCGGAGATAATCGCCCCAGCGTGCCCCATTCTCTTACCGGGAGGTGCTGTTGCCCCTGCAACAAATCCGACAATAGGCTTGCTGAAGTTTTCTGCAGCCCAAGCCGCTGCATCTTCTTCAGCTGTTCCGCCGATCTCACCAATCATCACTACGGCCTCGGTTTCTGGATCTTCCTCAAAGGCGGCAAGACAGTCGATGAATCCAGTTCCACTGATTGGATCCCCCCCTATGCCTATGCATGTGGTCTGGCCCTCCCCTACGCTCATGGTTTGCGCTACGGCCTCGTAAGTTAGTGTACCGGACTTCGAGATTATACCTATCCTTCCCTTGGTGTGGATGTATCCTGGCATGATTCCGACCTTGCAACCACCATTTTCTCCGGGAGTGATGATTCCGGGACAATTTGGTCCGATAAGCCTGATTCCAGGCATTTCCGAAATGTGCCCTACGCATCGAATCATGTCAAGAGTAGGAATTCCCTCTGTAATACACACAATCAATCCCTGACCCTTGAATTCGTTGAAAGCATCAGCAGCCTCGATTATTGCTGCTGCTGCGAATCTCGCTGGAACATAGATTACACTAACATCAGCATCAGTCTCGGAAACTGCTTGATCCATGGTATCGTAGACAGGGACAGAACGACCGGGTAGGTCAACTACTTGGCCACCCTTGCCAGGCGTGACACCCCCAACTACATCTGTTCCGTACTCCGTCATCCGAGTGGCATGGAAAGTTCCCTGTCCTCCCGTAATTCCCTGCACTAGGACCTTGCTGGCCTCATTTATCCAGATACTCAATTGTCCACCCCCACTGTTGCAGCGACGATTGCTTCGGCACCATCGGCAAGAGTACCCACAGTCGTGACTTCCAGAGAGCTCTGCTCCAGCACTTCCCGCCCTTCTTCGTGGTTTGTTCCTGAGAATCTAACAACGAGTGGAACAGAAAGCCCGACTTCCCTAGATGCATCAATTATACTTCTAGCCACCATATCACAGCGAATGATTCCACCGAAGATGTTCACTAGTATGCCTTCTACATTTGGATCCTCGAGAATTATTCCGAAGGCAGTAGTGATTGACTCCTTGTTGGCTCCCCCTCCAATATCGAGGAAGTTCGCGGGCTCACCCCCGTATAGTTTGATTACATCCATTGAGGCCATGGCCAATCCGGCTCCGTTGACCAAGCAACCTATATTTCCATCCAATTTGACGTATGATAGTCCGGATTTATTGGCTCTAATCTCGACCTCTTCCTCTTCGGACATGTCTCTCATATCTGTTCTCCAGGGATGTCTGAATGAGGCGTTTTCATCGAAACTTATCTTGGAGTCTAGTGCTATAATCATGCCATCTCCTGTCCTCACCAATGGATTGATTTCAATCATCGAACAATCCCTACTTACGAACATAGAAACTAGACGCCCGAGCATCTCTGTGAACGAGTCCTTAGATACGCCAGTAAGTCCTAGAGAGTCAGCCATAGCACTGTCGGCCCCATCGGGCAGTTTCCCGGAAGAGTCTGTCCAAGCCTTGTGAATAGCATGGGGAGTATTCTCTGCAACCTCCTCTATGTCTACACCCCCTTCAGTAGAGGCCATCACTAGGATGGCATCTTCTTCTCTATCGACTAAGAGAGCTAGATAATACTCATGAGCGATTTCGCAGCCCGCCTCTATGTACAAGTTGTTCACTATCTTACCTTCCGGGCCAGATTGCTTGGTCACCAGAATATTTCCGAGGATGTTATTGGAATAGGTTTCGACCTCTTCACGCGATGAAGCTATCTTGACTCCGCCCTCCATCTGCAAATCGCTAGTGTCAGGGCAGTAGAGGTTACCTTTCCCACGTCCCCCCGCATGTATCTGGCTCTTGACGGCGACGATCTGGCTTCCAAGTGAGTCGTAGGCTTCTAGCGCCTGTTCTACTGTAGTGCAGTGAATGCCTTCTTGCACTGCGATGCCTTCTTCTTTGAATAGTGCTTTACCTTGGTACTCGTGGATGTTCACACCCTCGCGAGACATAGTCCGTCTTTCAACGATACGCATCGAGATTATGCCTAACGCAGACGCGAAGCGCTGAAACGCAGACGCCCTGCCCACCGATCATGGATGTCATCGTTCTGGCTGGAGGTTTCGGAACAAGGCTTCGTCCTTGGACAGAAAGTATCCCAAAGCCTCTTTTGCCAATTCTAGACAAGACGATGATTGAGCACGTTGTAGGAATAATTCCTGAATCTAAAGAAAATAGAATACTAATTGCTGCTGGTTATGGAGTTGAGAAGATGAGGGATTATTTTTCCAGAGCGAAACTCCCCTACGAGGTAGAGATTATCGAGGAAACAGAGCCACTGGGCACTGGAGGAGCCATTGCCAATTGCAGAGAACATCTCTCCGGAGGTACATTCTGCGTAATCAACGGAGACCTGATTACCAGTCTCAGAGTCGAAGAGATGCTCCAATTCCACAGGAGCAACGGGGGCATTGGAACGATCTCACTATGGGAGGTTGAAGATCCATCCCGATTCGGAGTCGCAGACTATAGAGAAGAGAATGGTAAGATAATCAGGTTCCAAGAGAAGCCACCTATAGAGGAGGCTTTCTCCAATCTGATTAATGCTGGAGCCTATATTCTGGAGCCTGAGATATTCAATTTGATGCCGCACGGAGCGCATAGCTTAGAGAGAGATGTTTTCGAGGACCTAGCTGCAACTGGAGGTTTGAATGGCTTTCCATTTGAAGGCTGGTTCGTTGATGCGGGAACTCCTCAGTCCTTCGTAGAAGCCAGCCAGACATGTATCTCTGCAGGTAGTTTCTCTAGTGGTTCAGTTTACAGAGATTCATGGTTCGGAGACGATTCGACAAACAAAGGAGAGGTTGTCGCTAGTACGATAGGTCTCGGAGCTTGCATTGGGGAAGGATCATTGGTACGCGACTCAGTTGTTCTGGAAGGGGCTGAAATAGGCCCTAATTGTAAGATCGAGGGGTGCTTGATAGGAATGAGGGCTAGGATCCCAGAGGGTTCTGACTTGAGTTTAGAAATCATTGATCATGGTTAATCTGAGAATAAGTTACGATATTGGCACCATATCCCGTCACGGTCAAAGAGGCACGGTCCCTCGGGGCACTATGAGAGACTCGCTTGTTGTTGTTAATTTCAAGACATACCAGACCGCTCACGGGGCATGTGCCGAAGACTTGGCTAGAGCTATGGCCAGTATAGATACTGGAGCTAGGATGGTTGCTGCGGTCTCTGCACTAGACCTGTCTGCCGTAGTTGCTGCTGCTCCGGGACTGGAGGTCTGGTGTCAGCATCTTGACCCCATTGGTTTCGGTTCCAATACAGGGTGGGTGCATCCTGAAACTGCAATGGAGAGGGGAGCTTCAGGAACCCTGATCAATCACGCGGAACACAAGGTTAGCTTGGAGCACGTCGCTATGCTAATGGAGCAAATTCCGGATGGATTCCATGTTTGTGCCTGTGCCGCAGACATTGACGAGGCGAGGGCACTGGCGGCATTAGAGCCGAGTTTCGTTGCTGTGGAACCACCGGAGCTGATTGGCGGAGAGACTTCGGTAACTAGCGCCGACCCGGAGATAGTCAGCGGTACAGCCCAAGCAGTAAGAGAAGTTTCAACCAGGGTCGGCATCCTATGCGGTGCAGGGGTAAAGACCGGCAAGGACGTGGCGAAGGCTATCGAGCTTGGTACTTCTGGGGTTCTGTTAGCTAGTGGAGTTACAAAGTCCGAAGATCCTAGGGCATCATTGATTGATCTTGTCAGGCTCCTTTAATTCGTGTAGATGCTACAAATCCTCGACCAGAGGGCTTTTGTCAATAACGGCTATGGAGGATTGATTACGATGGGCGACAATGGGGGCGAGAAAATAGAGAGGATAGGAAAGAAGAAGTACAATACGGAGCTATTCAGGCTACAACTAGAGCTAATCAAACTTCAGGAATGGGTGAAGGCTAAGGGGCTCAAGGTCGTAATCGTCTTCGAAGGCAGAGATGCTGCTGGGAAGGGTGGTGTAATCAAGAGGATAGCACAGTACCTCAATCCCAGAGTTGTGAGAGTGGCCGCTCTACCAGCGCCTACTGAGAGGCAAAAGACCGAGTGGTACTTCCAAAGGTACGTCAACCATCTCCCCGCTGCAGGAGAGATAGTGATGTTTGACAGGAGTTGGTACAACAGAGCCGGAGTCGAGAGGGTTATGGGATTCTGCGACGAGGGAGAGTATGATGAGTTCATGAGATCCTGTCCCATGTTCGAAAGGATGCTGATGAGGTCAGGCACGATTCTGATAAAATACTGGTTCTCAGTATCCGATGACGAGCAGTTGAAGCGTTTCAAGGCAAGGCTGGATGAACCGCACAAGAGGTGGAAGCTCAGTCCAATGGATCTGGAGTCACTAACACGCTGGGAAGACTACTCTGAGGCGAAGGACGTGATGTTCGCTCACACCGACACTAAGCAGTCTCCTTGGTTCGTGGTTAACTCCGATATCAAGAGGCACGCTCACTTGAATTGCATAAACCACCTACTGTCAATGATAGAGTATGATGATCTTACTCCTGAGCCCATAGAGCTGCCAGAGAGGAAGACCGCGAGGGGTTACGTGAGACCCCCAATGACTGAGCAGACTTTCGTTCCGAACCACCATGAGACTGTGATGAACTAGAATGTTACAATCACTCTAAACAAGATGTCACGCTGGTCTGACCAAGTGTCTGAGCACCCTTACTATGCAATCTCCTTGGGACGAACAACGTCCTCGACAGACCATGATGAACCCGAGTGGACCAATAGTACTGCGGTTGCCGTGGGCATTGTATGCCATTCCCCTGAGAGATGGTTAACAAGAATCTCAGAGCCAGGATTGTGCCCCAGTATCATGGTGGTCCCATCTTCCAACATATCTTCCAATTCCGACATCAGGTCGATTACTGATGCATGGTAGATTCCGGATCTGACCTCGAATGGAGTATTGCCCATCCTGTGGGACATCCATTCTAGAGTCTGGAGAGTCCTCTTTGAACTACTAACTAGGATAAGATCTGGGGTCCAACCCCTATCCGAAATTGCATCTGCCACAATGGGTGCGTCCCTCATGCCCCTTTTGTTCAGTGATCGTTCGTGATCATCTATGTTCGGGTCTTTCCAGCTGCTCTTGGCATGACGCATTACAATCAGTCTTCTGGCCATCCTACTCCTCCTCGAATTTTCCAAAAGACGGTTCCCTCTTCTGCCTGAATGATGTGACTCCTTCGATGAAGTCCTTCGTCTGTGAGGAAGCCACTATCAGAGACTGCTCGAAATGCAACTGGGTCTCGAAGAATGTAGAAGTTGACGCATCCAGAAGCTGCTTTGTCCCCTTCCTGCTGTTGACTGACCACTTGCCCCAATCTCTGGCGACCTCGATGGCCCTATCTAGAAGGATGCTCGAATCGGCCAGCTCATCGACTGCTCCATATTTCAGGGCCTGCTCTGCTGACCAAACTTCGGAGTTGAAGAAGAACTTGCGAGCCACCTGATTCCCGACCAGTCTTGGTAGCAACCATGTCATTCCCCCATCAGGTGAGAGTCCGAGTCGGAAAAACGCGGAGGCGAGCTTCGCCTCTGGAGAGCAGACTCTGTAGTCTGATGCCAGTGCCAAACCTAGTCCGCCTCCGGCTGCCGAACCATTAATCGCGCATACGAAAACCTTCTCCGAAGTCCTGATCTTAATGAGAAGTGGATGTAGCTTATCGGTCATCTGCTGAACTATGCTACCAATACTGCCATTCTCTATTGCATCGGAAAAGTCGTCCATGTTTCCTCCAGAGGAGAAGAATCGCCCAGAACCAGTGATTACGACTGACCTACAAGAGGGAATGGCCATCACCTCTTGTAAGCAAGATAGGAATGGGTCGAAGTGATCGGGAGAGAATGTGTTTGAGGAGGCGGCTGGAGACAGGGTGACCAAAACAACCCCTCCGTCAAGCATGTCGGTGGAAACTGGCATGACACCCGAGCAAGGGCCACTCTATTGAATTGCATGAATATCATAAGATGTAGCAGTTTGGGTCGGCCATGCACGAACGCAGACACCTGTACATCGACGGAAACTGGATAGAACCCCGTGGAGAGGGTTCTATCAAAGTAATTAATCCGACCAATGAGGAGATAATTGGCTCCGTACCAGTTGCTAGCGATTCTGATGCTAATGCTGCCGTGGAGGCTGCTAGGTCTGCATTCGCTGGTTGGTCGACAACCGAGGTCGGCGAGAGAGTGGAATTCCTAAACAGGATTTCGAGCTTGATTAAGGATAGAAGCGAGGATTTAGCAGAGATGATCACCGCAGAGGTTGGGACTCCGATAGAGTACTCGAGGATGGCGATGGTAGGAACTCCGAGGGTTGTTTCCAGATCTTATGCTAAAATCCTAGACGGATACGTCTGGGAGGAGGAGATTAGGAACTCTCTCGTAATCAAGGAGCCCATAGGAGTGGTGGCTATGATCACCCCGTGGAACTTTCCCCTACACCAGATAATCGGAAAGGTGGCTCCAGCTATCGCAGCAGGTTGTACAATGGTGTTGAAGCCATCCAAGGAAGCGCCCCTGAATGCGTTCCTACTAGCAGATATCCTGAATGAAGTCGGTCTTCCGAATGGGGTCTTCAATTTGATTTCCGGCCATGGGAGAGATATCGGAGAGACCTTGTCAAGCCATCCAATGGTGGATATGGTCAGCTTCACGGGATCGACAAGTGCTGGGATTAGGGTCTCGGAACTGGCGGCTCCAAGCGTGAAGAGAGTGACACTGGAGCTTGGAGGCAAGAGTGCAAATATCATCTTGGATGACGCAGATATCCAACGAGCTGCAACTTCGGCTATTTACTCATGCTTCGGCAACTCCGGGCAGGAGTGCTCGGCCCTTACACGGCTTCTGGTACCAGAGGAGTCTAGGGACGAGGTGGTGGAGGTAATCTCAAGCAAGATAGGGAGGTACACTGTTGGGGATCCGATGGATGAGTCCAGCAGATGTGGACCACTGGTCTCCAAGAGGCAACAGGATATTGTATCTTCATACATCTCTAGTGGAATTGAGCAGGGGGCCACCCTGGTTGCTGGAGGGGAAGGGATGCCAGATGGTCTAGAGTCTGGATTTTTCGTTAAGCCGACAGTCTTCGCGGACGTTACGCAAGATATGACCATATTCAGGGAGGAGATTTTTGGTCCTGTTCTGTGCATCACCACATACTCCTCCGAGGATGAGGCTGTAGAGCTAGCTAATGACTCGGAATATGGCCTATCCGGAGGAGTTTGGTCTGGTGATGAGGAGAGGGCGATGAGGGTGGCTAAGATGATGAGGACTGGACAAGTTAGCATCAATGGTGGTGCGTTCAATGTCACGGCTCCGTTTGGAGGATACAAGCAATCGGGATTGGGGAGAGAGTTGGGGGTCCATGGAATGGAGGAGTTCCTCGAGATCAAATCAATTCAGCGCTAGGTGATTGATTGGTTCCAAGACTATTGATAATGTGTGGGACCAGCGGGGTCGGGAAGTCCACGATGTCTGCAAATCTGGCATCTTCACTTAGTTTTGGAAAAATTGTCTCTACAGACACAATTCGAGAGGTCCTGAGGACCCAGATATCTTCCACTGAGAGCCCCGCCCTGCATCGTTCCTCCTTCGAGTCTGCTGGGGGTTCGGCTTCGGAAGACTGGAAAGAAACAGTTCGAGCCCTCTCAGAAGGAGTTTTGGCAGTAATAGAGAGAGCCGCCTCAAAGGGATCCGATTTACTTCTGGAAGGTGTTCATTATGTCCCCAATAATGAGGTGATTGATCTCTGGAGAGAGGCTGGTGGAGTGGCTACTGGGGTTGTTCTGTATGTTTCGAGTGAGGATAGGCATCGAGGAATGATCGCGAACAGGGAAAGGCACAATGGAAAGAAATTGGACCACTATCTTGGGAATATGGACAGGATTAGAGGGATTCAAGAGGAGCTAGTTCTGACCGGTTCAGAGATTGATTGGCTGGTTATTGACCCCACTAAGGAGCCGGATTCAATCGGGTTGATCTCGAGCAGCTTGTGTTGATCGGTTATTTTCCTACCCACTCAGCTTCAGACTTCTCCAAGAATGCTCTAACCCCTATCTCCTTGTCCTCGGTATCGAAAAGGGCGACAAACTCGGAGCGCTCCATCAAGACCCCTTCTGAGAATGGTAGTTCCAAGGCACCCCTTACTACTCGCTTCGCTACCTTCATAGTATGCGGGGACTTCTTGGAAATCTCAGAAGCCAGCTTCATAGCCTCTGCTTCTAGATCCTCATTAGGAACGATCCGATTCACTATGCCCATACTTAGTGCATCCTCTGCACTCACCATACCGCCAGAGAGAACGATCTCCATGGCCCTTCCATATCCAATCAATCTGCATAGTCTCTGAGTCCCCCCTCCTCCCGGAATGAGCCCGAGGTTTATCTCGGGCTGGCCGAAGGTTGACCTCTCTGAAGCGAGTCTAATATCGCATGATAAGGCCAATTCGGTACCCCCTCCAAGTGCGAAACCATCGACCATTGCTATTGTTGGCTTGGAGACGTTCCAAACTGCCTCCCATGCATTGTCCTCGAAGAATGGCCGTACGTCATCTGAGTCCTTCCCAGAGAACTCAGAGATATCCGCTCCGGCTGCGAATGCATGGGGCTTGGGTCTCTTTCCTTCCATTGGTTCCAGAGGAGGAGATCCCCTGATCACTACGCATCGGACATTATCGTCTGAGTTTGCCCTAGCACACTCCTTTTTGATTGCCTTGTGGGATTCTGTATTTAGTGCGTTTAGTTTGTCTGGCCTGTTTAGCGTCCAGACTGAGATAACCCCTCCCCTAGGATTGGAACCATCAACCTCAACATCCTCTACAGTCAAAACGTCTTGAGTCATACAACTGCGAACGGGTCGTATCGCTTCAACATATCACTTAGCTAGAGATCTTTCCCAACTGGAGGAGGGAGGTCAGGAATCGGGGGTGGAGGCATTGGCATCCCCTGAGCAGGGGCGGGGAGTGGCATGTCTGCCTCTAATTCATAGTCAGAGACTTCATCTAATTCTGTTTGGATACCTCTGGGGGCATCCAATGAGACTCGAATCTTCAGAACTCGCTCGTCATCAACCCTTACGTACGAAATCCCCTGTGGGATGGAGGCATCCGGCTCTTCTGGCTCATAGAATACGGCCAGACCGTGGCCCGGGATACTGGTCAGAGTCGAGAGATCTTCTCCATCCTCGATTTCGGCCCACTTTCTGGCTTCTTCGGCCATCCTCTTAGACATCTCCAAACGCCTTTCCTTGTGTAGCCTCTCTCTGAAAATCTCTCTCCTCTGCCTCTGCTGGACCAAGTACCGATCGATCTCAGCTTCTGCTTGAAGTTCAGGGTCCGCTTTTGCGATGTGAACCCTAGCAGTTCCCTCGGCCTGTTCCAATTGTAAATCGTCAGAATCAGTAGAATCCATAGAAATAGGAATCGGGGTTTCGGGCATATTTTGAGGAATCGGCAGGTCTGGGGTTTCTGTTCCCTTCTGCCTACCTCTGCTCCTTCGGATCTTTGAATCCACAAATTCGCCATTTTTCTCTTCGGAGATTACAGGTGCAGGGAGTTCAATGTCTCCGAAAGTAGAGTCTTCCTTGATGGCGACTTGCCTCTTCTTACCCCCGGTTGGTACCGAACGCCTCCCTGTGAAAAGAATCATTGAGACTAGTAGGAGAATAAGAACAGCACCTGCGGCCTGCATTAGGAGTCCCTCTGGGACTATGAAAACAAGATAAATTGGGATTGATACCGCGGTCATTGCGAACAGCAGGAGCCTGGTTGCGGTGACCATTACTCCTCCCAAGGAGGACTGCTTCTATTCACTTTGACGGGAGATTCAGGAGTTCGGAAACTCCCTTTAGAGCGAATCCGCGATGCGAGATGGATGATTTCTCAGACTGTGAGAGTTGGGCGCATGTCCTACCTTTGGTTTCTTCAGGGATGAAAATAGGATCGAATCCGAAGCCGGAATCACCAGATGCCTTATCGGAAATCACCCCCCTGCAAATCCCTGTTGAGGAAAGTATCTCCCCTTGAAATGAGAGTGCTGCAACTGCCCTGAACTCAGCCCCCCTATCTGACATCCCGGACATCAGACTTAGTACCCCAGACAGACCGATTGTGTCCAAGATGTACGAGGAATAAGGCCCCGGGAAACCGGAAAGAGAATCAATGAAGAGTCCAGAGTCCTCAACGAGTAGTGCCTCATTCTCAAATTCTGTTCCAATGGTCATGGAAACGGCTTGTTTCAGTTTAGAGATAGCGACCTCCTCAATACCATCTGTCTGGGGCTCGACTAGGAGTGGAATCTGGCCATCGATCAAAAACTGCTCTACAAATAAACCCAAGGGCGAGAGTATTCCGGATGCTTCGATTACCTTGTTTTGGTTACCAGTTGCAAAGAGAACCCTCATTATTCCACCTATCCGTGATACCTGACCCTTCCTGAAATCTTGTGAAATCTCTCTATCACGTTGCTAGCACTTTCTGAATCACTATTTTGATCCTCAGAGTCAATATATCCTTCGCAAACCCTATCGATAGCATCGGGTATATTCGTGTGACTGGAGCCAAGACACTCTCTGAGAACTTGTAAATCGAGACCAAAATGTTCCAATTCAGGGGATTGTCGTGAAAGGCCGAAGTCGATTAGATACAGCTGTCCTTGTGAGACCATGACATTGTGAGTAGTTAGATCGCCATGTGATATTCCTATCTCATGCAACCTCCTAATCAGCCCCCCCAAAGAATGTAGTATTTCGTCGATAGAATCTTCAGATTTCAGAACCTCGAATAGTACTTTGCCGTCGATCCTGGACAACAATATTGTTGATTGGGTCTGATCCATTAGAATCAGACTCGGCGACGGGAAACCGACTGCAGATAGTCTGGATAGGACTTTCGCCTCTACCGACATCCTTTGACGTGTAAGCCTACGATCCAGGTCAGGATGTCTGTATTTTCGGGGTCTCCGGTACTTCAGTACGGCTCTCTTACCAAGCCAAGAGCCAGCCGTTACAATCGCCTCGGCCCCCTCGTGAAGGACGATTTCGGGCTTCCAAATGGGAATCTCCGGACATTCCATGCAAACCGGACACCAGATGAGTTGAAAGCGGTTGCACTCCGACGATTGGTTGGTCAATATGGTTCTGGACATGCCAGCGGCCCCGATCCCTAGAGTTTTCTTGGGAAGTTTCGGGTACTCTGACTCAGAAATCCAGAAAGAGGCAATGAGGCTTCAGTATGCAATCAAGCAGCCTATGAGGTGGACTATCGAGATCTGTAAGTCACTGGCCCCTCTCACTCTAGAGATAAATCGATTAAAGAAAGAGAAGGATGTGTTCCTAATAGCTCATTCTTATCAGACTCCTGACATTACATACGGAGTTGCAGACTCAGTGGCTGATAGTTACGCTCTGTCAAAGGAAGCCAGAGATGCCCCACAGCAGACTATCCTTTTCTCGAGTGTCAGATTCATGGCAGAGACGGCAAAGATAGTCAGTCCCGAGAAGACTGTATTACATCCATCACCAGATGCAGGTTGCTCGCTGAGTGACAGCATTGAGGCTGTGGATGTAATCAGATTGAAAGAAGAGAATCCGGGAGTGCCAGTAGTTTGCTACATCAATACCAGTGCTGCAGTTAAGGCCGAGTGTGATGTCTGTGTTACCAGTAGTAATTATCTGAAAATTTGTGAAAGACTGCCCGGGGACAAATTGATTTTTGTACCGGACAAGTACATGGGAAGGCATCTCCAGCAGTCACTCCAAGGTCGCAAAGAAGTAATTCTGTATGAAGGAGAATGCGAGGTTCATTCAGAGTTTACTGGTCCAAAGATAAGAAAGTGGAAGAGTAGCATGTCTGAGAACGGCATCGATCTTATGGTTCTTAGTCATCCTGAGTGTGACTCGGAAGTACTGGAAGAAAGTGACTTTGTGGGTAGTAGCGAGTTGCTGATGAACGAGGCTATTCGCCTTGCAAGTATAGGAAAGAAGGACATGATGCTAATCACTGAATGTGGAACGGCGGACAGGGTTCTCGCTGAGACAGAGGATAATCTGAATCTAATGGGCGCCTGTGTGATGTGCAGGCATATGAAGAAGACTCAGTTGGAGGATATTCTACAGGCACTAATCGATCCAACCCCTGCTCAGATTGTGGAAATACCAGAAGAAACGATAAGAAAGGCATCTAGGAGTCTGGATGAAATGTTCAGGCTCGCTGAGTGATGCTCTTAATCCCATATGACTGTAGAGCCCAAAGGAAAATAAGCGGAATCAGAGCAAGTATCGAGGCTTGCAGTAGAAGGGAGTTCCGGGGCTCTATCGTATCTGTGAATGAGTACACCAGTAACTGTTTCTCTCCTTCGTCATTTACTTCTATCCAAGCTAGCCGGTCCAGTAACATCTGGGGTTGGAATTGATTGACCTCTTCGTCGAAGGTGTACTGTCTAGTCTCTACAGACTCCATGTCGTAGACGTAAACATCATTGTTCCTGAATGAGTCTTCTGTTGAAGAGATTATGCTATCTCTTGTGACTTGGAGGAATGCAATCTTTCCATCCCCTATGCTTGGAGAAGAGGAGTCCCACCTAGGATTAGAGATCAAAGTCTGGTTGATTGATAACGTATCAACTAGGATGGTCCTGTTGAAGGGCCCGACATCTACAGTCGCGACAAGCCAATTTGAGTCCATTACCAGTTCAACAACTGTTGAGTTGTCGAAATCAAGAGATGTCCCGGAGTTCTTGATTGACTCTTCTATTCGTTCTGAGGATCTTGGGTCCAATAGTATAGTTAGAGTCAAATCGGAGTCTGCTGAAGTTATGTTTACAGAGGGACCAGATGGAGATTTCCCAGAAAATGCCACTAGTGGGCCCGATGAGGCGACTACCGAGGAGTTTACTTCTGGCTCTAGAATTCTGATAGACTGATCGCTGGTATCCATCAGTTTGAGGCTCTCGTTGGATAGCATAGCGATGTATCCAGTTTCGCTGGAAACCGATGAAATAGAAATATCGATCAGAGGTTCTTCGGAAGACTCACTGAAAATAGGTTGGAGGGTTCCAGACTCTGTGTTGTGCTGGAAGTAGTCAACTCTGAATTCGTCGTAAACTACGAAGTTTTCTCCCGAAGATACGACCTGAGGAGTACCCTCCCACGACATCCCTCCCAACGTCCTATTAGTGTTTGATGTGACGTTTGTTGCAGTAATAGAAATCTCCTCTGCAGAGTCCTCTATCCAAATCAACCACTCCCCAGAACCGGAGGCAGATGTCGGAGATTCAGCCTCATCAATAGATATCTTCTGATGGGTAACGTCCCACAATAGAACAGATCCAGTTAGAAGTATTAGAGCGAAAATTATAGCACCAGTCTGGTTCTTTCCAGGTTCCTTTATTGGTTCGAGAGTACGGGCAAGTGAGTTGAGCGTGCTCTTTATCGATCCTCTCGGATTATCTAGAGTTCTAGCCAGTCTTCTGGTGAAAAGTCTCTCATCGGCCAACCTCCATATTTGCTCGTGTGTTCTTGCAGTGATGTTTACTGCTAGAATAGCCACCACCATTCCTCCAATAATGTCTACGAACCAGTGGATTCCAAGATATATTATAGCCACTGACGTCAGTGCAATGAAAACTATGAGGAAAGAACGGAACCTACTCCATCTTCCGTCCTCATCCCATCTATGCATGGTTAGCCAGATCGCAAAAGGGAGTCCGATGTGCAGACTAGGCATCCCGTTAGTGAATGGGTCAATTCTGTTGAACCAGTTATGAATTTCAGGCGTCAGGTCATATGCTATTGTCTCCATTCCTTCGATATAATTTCCAGTTACCCTGACATTCAGAAAGAGATAGAATGGTATTGCGAGAATATACACCCAGAACATGGAAAGAGATACTCTGTCGGCCATGTGTCTATCATCAAAATAAATTGGATAGATGAATGATGAGAAGGTAGCTGTCATGAAGCCCATAACATAGAAGTGAGTCATGAAAACGTCCAAGAAATCATTTCTGAGCCCCTCTTGCACCCACATTGAAGCATCACCTTCTATCGCGTAAACGAGGAAGGTCATATCCAGCTGCGTGTTGGCCATCAAGACCCGATCTAGGCCATCAAGAAGATCCTTCCATAAATATACCGAGAAGACAACAATCATGTGTGCCCAGTATCGTCTGAACATATCGATGAATCCATCTATGCTGATCTTTGCGAAATGGGGCTTGAACAGGGGCATCATGGATATGCTGATCAGGATAGCACCGGTAACCCAGGTGATGTAGATGCCTGTTTCAGCAACCATTACGACTACTTGGGACAGTGACTATGTCATCAATTCGACGCAAGGATTAGAGCTTAGATTATTCTTAGAGAACGTTGCGATCCCTTTTCGAGTTGTTCAACAATACCTTCTACTATGGATTGGAATGCCTTGGCTGTTTCGCCTTCTGGCTCAGCGATAATTCGATGCACCCCATCATCGCCTCCCCTAACTATTCCAGGATCGAAGGGCAGAGACCCAAGAAAAGGAACTTCCAATTCCCTGGATGATTCTTCTCCCCCACCTGACTTGAAGACATCCAAGGTGACCTCCCACATTCCCTCGTTATCCGTCAGGCAGTCAATTGGCACCCCTCCTGGGCCCATTATGGAGACCTTGGAGTTAGGTTCAGATTTCCCCCGGATAGTGTAGCCGCTCATATTCTCTACAACTCCGAGGACCGGAACTGAGATTGTCTTGGCGAAGTTAATTGACTTTCTACTATCCAGAAGAGCGACCTCTTGAGGAGTAGTTACGATTACTACCCCATCTATCCCCGGGAGACTTTGACTAACTGTCAAAGGTTCATCACCAGTACCGGGCGGGAAGTCGATAATCAGCGCGTCTAGTTCCCCCCATGCTACGTCTCCAATGAACTGCTGTATTGCTCCCAACTTTATCGGTCCACGCCAGATTACCGGCTTATCGGGATCCTCAAGTAGGAAGGCCATGGAAATCACCTTGACTCCGGCAGGTCCTTCGGCCGGGTGAATCTGTCCCTCTTCGACGTTCAAATCTGTATTATCGAGTCCTAGCATCTTGGGGACGTTTGGTCCTGTTATGTCGATATCCATCAATCCAACTTTCTTTCCCTCGCGGGCTAGGGAAAGGGCAAGTCCCGTAGCAACTGTTGATTTTCCAACGCCTCCTTTGCCAGATAGTACCATGATCTTGTGTTTTATTTGCTCGTCCATTTTGCTTATTCTCATCTTCCTCTGCATCTGCTGGTAAGCCTGTTCCATCTGGGCCCTCTGCTCATTTGAGGCCTCGGCATTATCTGTTTCAGGGGGAGCTCCGGCTGGATGGTGGGACACAGGAGAGTCGGCCATGGCCATCCGTTCGAAGAGACATTATTGAAACCTATTCGACAAGGATTAGACTACAGTATGTATTGTGAATTGATTAATTAGTTATCACCGCAAACCGAATCCATGCGAGTACTGTTCGTTTGCGTTGGTAATACCTGTAGAAGTCAAATGGCTGAGGCCATTGCAAGGGATTTGGGGCATACAGCCTCTTCTGCTGGGACACACCCCCCACAAGACAGGGGAGTTGCGGAGAATGCATTGGTGGTTCTAGGAGAGATAGGTGTCGATACCAATGGACTTCATCCTAAATCTGTGGATATTGTCAGGCCGGAAGACTTTGACAAAATTATCAGCATGGGGTGTGGTGTTAGTTGTCCGGCCCTACCAATTGACGAGGATTGGGGGCTGGAAGACCCCTATGGAAGGGAGATTGAAGCGTACAGAAAAACGAGAGATGAGATTATAGCGAGAGTGAATGCAATTGCCGGCATAGATACCGACGCTTAGAAAAGCCAGTCGGTTCTGCAAAAGCCTGCGCGAGTGTAGTGTAGCGGTTATCACCCCACGTTGCCAACGTGGGAACCCGGGTTCAAATCCCGGCACTCGCACCAATCTAATCCAATTCTGAATTTCTTACGATATTGATGAATAACCCCACCCCTATAGTAAGTAGTGAAATCAGTGAAATCAGTATAATTGCAGTAGAGTTGGAAGAAATCCATGATGGTCCCGACTCTGCTGAGTCTGACTTAGTGATGGAAACATTGTGCTGTTGGTCTTGTTCTGCGGTCGTGGAAAGGAATATGTCAGTCGCACGAATAAGTAGTGTCATCTCTCCTTCGCTCAGAGATGACCTAGCCGAGAATGACAGAGAGAAGACTCCATCATTGGATACTCTGTCGGGTCCGATCCCATCATCTGACATCAGCTTCCACACCTCGGACTGGCCGATGGGTGCAAGTCTGCCTATCTTGGCCTGTACAGAGGAGATGCCATCGAAGTCATGAATCGTGACCTCCAAGGTGTAGTTCAGCTGTCCTCCTGAATTCAGTGACTTGATTTGATCAACTGGAATGCCGTCTCTCAAGATCGTTAGATTGGATATGGCGGGGGGTTGATTTCCGATTAGAATCTTCTCGGCTTGCATACCTATCTCGCTGGATAGAATTCCACCGATCAAAGTGGTAGTAGTTGACGCTCCCTCCTGATCCTCCAGGTGGATAGGGATATTCTGCCTCCCTGGAGACATACTGGGCGGGATCTGGAAAGAGCCAGCCCAAGTGGTAATTTCCGTGGATCTCAGATCTCCATTATACTGCCAATCCCAGATAGATCCAACAGATTGGGGAGACAATTCGACCATTGCCCCGCCCATGGACTGTAGGTCAACTGAGACAGATTTGATCCCATGTCCATCATAGGCACCAAGATTAACTTGAATCCTCTCACCTCTGAAAGCACTGTCTGGTGAGAAGTCGAGATGAATCAGACGAGGTGGAGCATTGGAAATTTGAATACTAGCATCCTGACGATTAGTGACCCAATAATCCTCCATTATTACAGAGATTGGGAGATTACCGCTCTGGAGGCCATTGTGGACGATTTTCGCGGTCCAGACGTCATCGTGAATGACAAGATCCCCAGAAAGTCCAGAGTCTGAGAGTTCGATAAGTCCGAGCCCTATGGAAGACATGTCCACAATCACTGATTTCGTATCTGTGTCTACGTCATCTACAGAGATCTCCAGGTGAGCAATGCCCCCCTCTGAGGAAAGGACTGACTCACGGAATCTTACCGAGGACTCCGAGTTACCGGAGAGCATTGGAGGAGTGTTCTCATCGAATGTAACTATAGATGGGGAAAGAATCCTATCCACCATCTGCTGTTCGATTAGGGAAATCTCGGAGTTCTCACCGATGTCCAATGTTACTACTCTGCTAACTTCGTTAAGTAACCCGGAGAGTGGTCCCTCGTTGATTACGCTTCCATTAGCAGAGCTGATGCCTGCAAAAACACCAATCCACTCAGCTACTGTAACTTCGTGACCATCTATGTTTGCTAATTTACTGTTAATTACGGATACATCCAGAGTCATGTCCATATTCCCTATGAGTTGGAAACTATCTCCTATTACCAATATCTGTGGGCATACTCCGGTCTCTCTAGAGATATGGTTGGAGAATACAGCGTTAGCTTCAGGAGAGTCTGGATTCTGGATGATTGGGGAATTTTCTGGAAACTCTTCCTCTGTAGATCCGTTGTCTTCGACATAAGTGTAACGAATCGTTCGATTCATCCAGTCCTCTTGAGGGACTACATACTCATACGTCAGATTATGCTCTGCCCCCCATTCCTGATCAATTGGACCAAAAGGTGTGGCGGAGACATTGAACCAGAATTCATTCTGAATTTTATCGGCCTCGAATAGGATTCCGGTTGCGTTTGCATAGACATCCGATTCTACAATCCTCCTAACCAGTCCAAAAGACCCCTCAGCGTCGCCATCATAGGTGCCATCCACTATGAGAGTGTCAGCAACGGTCTCCCCTCCCTCTGACTGCATGTGGATGATTGGAATAGTGCCATTCACCTCTATGTATGGAGCCTCATCTGAGGCGATGAAGTCGAATTGGCCACTTCCAAAAATCCTCGAGTACTGATCAGTCCTGACTCCTTCTTCCCACTTCTCTCTGAGAATTAGCTCCTCTAGATCGAATGAGAAGAATTCACCTGCAGCGGAGATTCTTGCAGAGGCATTGGCTTCAATCTGGATATCCTGAAGTCTTCGAAATCCATCTTCATCCCACGTCTCGAAGTAGAGCAAGAATACCTCTCCGAAAATTCCTCCTGAGCTCTCATTATCCCCTCCATCAATGGAAATCCATCCATCCCCTTCGAACATCATCCTCTCTGTTACCTTGCCGTCTTTGTATGATCGCAATACGTAAGCGTCCTTGATCTCCGCATTTATCATCGCACCTGCATCACCCTCATCGGTAGAAATAGCAAGCTGACCAGAACCTGACATCTCGAAGTCTTGACTAATCATTTCAATTCCATGATACGTCTCATTTAGCCAAATTCTGTCCAGTTCCAGATCTACAGATGCTCCCTCTGAACCATTGGCCATATCTAGGACCAGTGTACCGTTCCCTAGTTCATTGGACTCTAAGACGTGTCCAATTCTCTTTTGCCAGCCTCTGCCTTCGAAAGTGATTCCTTGACTTTCTCCCTCCATTCCTGTGAGTGACCAGTTAGTTTCCCTTGTCACCTCATGATCGGATATTGGTTGGTTCCAGTTAGTTATATTCAGTGAGCGACTGCATAAGACACCAGGGGATTGAACAGATATCGAAACAAAATCTCCGAACTGGGGCTGATCTTCCAGGATTATTTCTACCTCCCCTCCCGCAACGAATACCGAGATATTTTGTCCTAATGTTTGTAGCGCACCCCTGGTATGCTCGACACTAGTGTTCAAGTCATCAGGTGAAAGAGAGTCAGTAAGTGGCGGATCGAAAACTGCTCGATAGCGATGAATAAGTGATATCTCGGACCCTCCATCTTCTGAGAATTCCCATTGCTGATCCCAATCTGCAAGGATCTCGCAACTATTGATCTGTCCTTCCTCTGCCCAAGCGAACCACGGAGGAATACAAACCGCCATCATTGAGATAACTACGGCTATCGAGAAGACTCTGGTCATGCTGTCCTCCGCACAATACGGCATTTCAAACAATTCCCAGCATTACCGCTGGCACCTCTAGAACAAAGGTTCCTCATAGTCGTCGTCTACCCCTGACCTCTCTCTCCAAAGTCCTGCAGGCATGCCATCGTAGATGTCCGCGTAGGGATCTTCCTCTCCCTTGTCTTCATTCTGGGCGGCTAATTTGGCAAAGTTCTCAGCATTTGCTTTGAACTTCCAGTAGTGTATTCTCCACTCCCTTCCATCCCACAGAGTGGTCTCCTCAGACTCTGTGGTAAGCAGATCGTAGTCCTGCAATTGGTAGAACATGTTCCTGTCTGTAGGCTCGAGAGCATTGTCGATAATTCTGTTTGAGAAGCCGAAGAAGCCCAATGCGTGTTCTGCTATTGACTCCGCTACGTGCGTCTCCATGGTGGTGTCAACCTTACTCTTGATGGCCTGAGTCAGCTGTGCTAGCGTTAGTCCCATCTTCTCACCGGCTGCAGGTGGAAGCCGAGGTTATTTCAAACATCTTGCTAATTGCTCCAATTCTATGGTTCAACCTACCCGAAGTGGTTAATCTATGTCCTCTTCTCGAACACTCATGGATGGGTCCGGCCGTCAAACCTTCCTAGGACTTGAGGAGTCGGAGAGTGGCCCTTGGGATATTGCTATCCTTCAGATTCCACTTGAAATGACTAGTAGCTACGGAGAAGGAACGCGTCACGGCCCCAAGGCATGTATCGAAGCTAGTTCCCAGGTCGAATTGTATGACTCAGTTCTCAAGAAAGATCTGCCGTGCGGAGCTAGAATTCATACTGCAAGTCCATGGTCCTCTGAGGCACCAAGCCTTAGAGAGCAACTGGACTCCATCGGGGAATATGTCAGGCCATGGTTTGCTGGTGGAACGTTCTCACTAGTTCTCGGAGGGGAGCATGGGATACTGCTGCCTGTACTGGAGAATATACATCAGCACCCCTCGGTGGGGGATATATCAGATGTGACCATCGTTCAGATTGACGCACATGCCGATCTGCGAGAGGAGTTGAACGGGGAGAGATTTTCTCATGGGACAGTTATCCGCCGAGCTCTGGAGTTGGGAGTAGGTAGAGTTGTGCAGATTGGCGTTAGGGCATTCTGTCTCGAGGAAGAAGAGGTGATGGAGAGCGAGGATAGAGTTGAGACTTGGTTCGCAAGAGATCTACTATCCATAGTCAATGGGGGCATGGAATGGGAGAGGTTGGTGGATAGGATCTCAGGCATCTGCGGTCCGATTTGGCTAACCTTCGACGTTGATGGTCTCGATGGTTCACTTGTTCCAGCAACGGGAACACCAGTTCCGGGGGGCTTGAGTCACTGGGGATCCGTGGAATTGATTGAGAGTCTTTTCGAGTCGGAGAATTGCGAAGTTATTGGTGCGGATGTTAACGAAATAGTTCCCGGTACTGAGGGTCCACTGACAGAGTTCAGTGCGGCTCTAATCGCAACGAAGATAGTTGCGTGCCACATATCCAATTCTGGGAGCATAATAGGAGAATAATTGTACGTAATGACTGATTACAGCGGCGCATGAGCCGCTGGATAGCGACAATTCTGGTTGCTTCGTTTGTCGCGGTATCTGTTTCACCGGCGGTGTCTGCTCAAATTAGCCAGCCCGATATTATTCAGGAACACTGGTACCACTCATATGCAACTCTAACCCTAGATCTAAATGCTTGGGCCGATGAACATCCGGATATCGTGAATCTTCTGGTTGTGGGCCAAACAGAGCTTGGCAGGAATCTCTGGATGCTACAAATTTCAGATTGGAGTATGGATTCAAAGCCTGATGGAACTGCCAAAGAAGTGGTTTACATCGATGGTGGACACCATGGTAACGAGCATTTGGGAACTGAGTTAGCGTTCCTCACTGCAGAGTATTACATCGAGGGTTGGGGTGACGGTGAGCAGGATGTGATCGACATTCTTTCGACTACCGAGTTGCATATCCTAATCATGCTCAATGCCGATGGGAATGACTTTGATACCCGGTGGAACGTCAACCAAGTAGACCTGAATAGAAACTACGATCATTACTGGAACACATGCCCTACAACCCAACCAGGAAGTTCCGCATTCAGCGAGTCGGAGACTCTTGCAAATTCGATTTACATGAATGAAGTAGTTCCTGACGCAGATTTGTACATCACAATGCATACCGGAGTTTGGATCATGCTGTATCCCTGGGGAAAATGGCCAGAGCAACCTTCTGATTGGGAAATGTATCATCACATTAGAGACGAGGTTAATTCGAACATTTCGGATATACCCATTCGTAACGCAAACCAAGGCCTATACCCAAATTGTGGAACTAGTCGTGACTACGGCTATGGCGTTATGGGGTACCCTACTTTTACATTCGAGACTGATGATGAGCAGTTCCTGCTGGGGACAGTCGAAGCGTTATCTGAAAGACTGGCTGAGGAGCTTGATGTGATGATGTACCTGATTGAGAATGTCTGGTACTGGAGAGCACGTCTCTTCATCGATACCATGGTGATAGATGGTGAGGGGGGGGCCTATCTGGAGGTTTCTAATCATGGTAGAGCAAGTACCACGAATGCGACTTTGGGGTATGTTACAGAGGAGAGAACCTGGTTCCCCATTGGAGAAAATCCCGAGGAGTCTCCCTGCGAGATGGGGGATTTAGGGTTCAACTACTCTTCTCCAGGATGTGGATTCGGTGTGAACGCCACCAACAGCACGGAAGTAATTCTTGATTTTGGAAATGCTCCAATTTCTAATGGCCAAGGGAGTTTCCACCTTTTCTATCAGAAGAGAGTGATAGATGCATCTGGCTGGGTTTCTGAACCTATCAATGATTCAATTATACAGAATCGTAAAGGCAGTAACATGGCCTTATCATCTCCATCAGTATTTCTCAGTATAGCCTGCTTTTTCCTAGCTGCATTAGGTAAAAGAGGAATTAGAGTCGAAACGATATAATTTTATTTTAACCCTAAAATCGTGTTTTTTGGGAGGAATTGTTTGTAAACTCAACACTAATCGGAGATTTGAGGATAAAAATGGAAACAGTAAGTAGTGAATTTACGGAATTAGGATCTCAAATGGTTCTCCCTCTCTTCGAAGGAGTAGATAAGGCGCCAAATAACTCTCTTAACGGGCTAAGTAGGAGTCAGCGTAGCCTAGTGAGAGACGCTCTCTCCTCAGGGGACTTCGATGGAAAGAAAGGCAAGAGGATGACCCTCTGGACTCCAGGGTGCAATATCATCCTCGTTGGTATGGGAGAGAAGAGTTCATTGGGGCACAAGAGAGCTAGAGACACCGGTGCTAGGCTGATAGCCTCAATGTCCAAGAAGAAGGGACTGGAGGTGACAGTCAGATTCACTTCAGGCTGGTCGGTAAAGAGGATGGTCGATTTCGCCGAGGGTATGTTGCTGCGCGACTACGAGTTCCTGGAGCATCAAGAGATACCCAAAGATCACATTGCTGATTCTTGGAAAGTATCTTTCCAAGCAAGCTCAAGACATCAAGAATCGCTGGCAAAAGGCCTAACCAATACTAGTTCAGTGGTGGAAGGGGTCCATCTAGCAAGAGACTTGGGCAATGAGCCTGCAAACGTACTTTTTCCGATGGAATACGCAAGGAGGGCGGAGGAATGGGCAATGGGCAAATCCAACGTAGAGGTAGAGGTATACGACTGGGATAAACTACAGGAGTTGGGCATGGGAGGCCTAATTAATGTTGGAAAGGGGAGCGAAAGGAAGCCTTGCATGGTCCTATTCACATTGAATCCGGATGCTGATGAAGGAGTGCAACGACCCTGTATTGTAGGAAAGGGGATCACATTCGACACTGGTGGAATCTCGATTAAGCCCACTGGGGGGATGTGGGACATGAAGTACGATATGTGCGGAGCTGCTACTGTATTCGGACTGATGCACTCCTTACATGCCACTGGGTATCAGAGAAGGGTGAACGGGATTGCCTGCCTGGCAGAGAACATGCCAGGATCTGGGGCTTACAGGCCCGGTGACGTTTTCAAAACATATTCTGGAAAGACAATCGAGGTTTTCAGTACCGATGCCGAAGGTAGGAATGTCCTTTCAGATGGGTTATGGAAGGCAGGAGAATTGGATCCAGAATACATAGTAGATCTCGCGACACTAACTGGAGCCGTAGTTGTTGCTCTTGGGAATCAGATATCGGGCATGTGGGCAAATAACGAGGATATTGCAAAGAGGCTCAAAGCGGCGGCAAAGAGGAGTGGTGAGCCAGTCTGGAGGATGCCTCTGAACGCTCAGTTCCGCAAGTACATGACAGACTCTGCATTCGCTGACATCAGGAACGGATCGATTGGAGGCAGGGCAGGATCCTCTAACACGGCTGCATCATTCCTGGAGTTCTTCGTACCCACTAGAGGGTTTGAGGAGGATGCGGAGAAGATTCCTTGGGTGCATCTAGATATCGCGGGTACAGCTTGGGGACCGGGGTCGAAGGCTCGTTCGGAGGGGGCCAACCCTCTCTTCCAGTATGGCACTTCAGGAGTCCATGTCCGGACTCTCCACCGACTGATTACTGAGGATTAATCAGCTCTCTTCTTCCTCGGAGTCTACGACCTCGAAGTCTGCATCAACTACGTCATCGCCATCGCTATCGTCTTTCTCTTCGGCCATCTCTGCAGCTGCAGCTTCGTACAGTTTTGTTGAGATCGCGTGCATTGATTGCTCGAGTTCTGACATCTTTGCCTGGATTGCAGCCTCGTCTATTTCCTCCAATGGGATTGGAGTTTCGTCCTTCACAATCAGGGACTCTAGTTCGTCCAGTTTTTCGATGACCGGCTTGGTGTCTTCATCGGAGAGTTTCTCCTCGTTCTCATCAATCATCTTCCTAGTCTGATAGACCACACTATCGGCAGAATTACGCATCTCAACCTTGGCCTTCCTCCTCTTGTCATCCTCTGCAAATTTCTCTGCGTCCTCTATTTTCTGTCTAATCTCATCCTCGGAAAGTGAGGTTTGACTCTCAATCTTAATTGATTGTTCAGTCCCTGTCCCTAGATCCTTAGCGGAAACATTGACTATCCCATTTGCATCTATATCGAATGTTACCTCTATCTGCGGTATACCTCTGGGGGCCGCTGGAATCCCCATTAGATGGAATCTCCCCAAGGTGATGTTGTCCTTGGCAAACTCCCTCTCTCCTTGCAGTACGTGAACCTCTACCGCAGGTTGGTTATCTGCTGCTGTGGAGAAAGTCTCAGACCTACGAGAGGGAATGGTGGTGTTTCTCTCTATCATTGTAGTAGTTACTCCCCCCAGAGTCTCAATTCCAAGTGTTAGAGGGGTGACATCCAATAGGAGGACATCTGTGACTCCCTCGTCTCCAACAATGATTCCGGCTTGGAGAGCAGCCCCCATTGCCACTGCCTCGTCGGGGTTTATTCCTTTGAATGGGGCCTTTCCAACCTCCTTCTCAATAGCTTGCTGAACAGCGGGAATCCTTGTTGAGCCACCCACCAGTAGGACCTTGTCGACATTGCCCTTCTTGATTGAGGCGTCCTTCATTGCCTGGCGAGTGGGGGACATTGTCCTCTCAACAAGTGGTGCCGTTAGCTTATCGAACTTGGAACGAGAGAGGGACATGTCGAGATGTTCGGGCTGACCATCGATCATCGTAATGAATGGAAGATTAATCTGCGTGGTTGGTGTTGCGGATAATTCGATTTTAGCCTTCTCGGCAGCTTCTCTAATCCTGCTCATTGCTTGTAGATCCTTCTCTAGTTCTATTCCTGTGGACTTCTTGAACTCGGAGACTATCCAATCCATTACCGCCTCATCGAAATCGTCACCTCCCAGCCTATTATCGCCGCTGGTTGCTTTCACCTCTATCTGTGGTTGGCCGTCGACTTGGTAAATCTCGAGAATAGATACGTCGAATGTTCCACCTCCCAAATCGTAAACCAAAACCGTCTGATCCTCTTCCTTGTCGACCCCGTAGGCTAGTGCTGCAGCGGTTGGCTCGTTGATTATCCTGAGAACCTCTAGACCAGCAATTCTACCTGCATCCTTGGTAGCCTTTCTTTGAGCGTCGGAGAAGTATGCTGGACAGGTTACAACTGCCTGGTTAACTTCGGTGCCCAGATATTCCTCTGCATCTGACTTCAGCTTCTGGAGAACGAATGCCGAAATCTCTTGGGGAGAATAGTCGTCTCCATCTATTTCCTGGACCCAATCTGTTCCCATTTCCCTCTTGACAGAAATTATTGTTCTCTCTGAGTTCGTAACGGCTTGCCTCTTGGCAGTGACCCCTACCAGTCTCTCCCCTTCCTTTGTGAAGGCTACTACGCTGGGCGTGGTTCTGGATCCCTCCGAGTTTGGTATCACTACCGCTTTTCCTCCTTCTATAGTTGCAACACAACTGTTTGTCGTTCCAAGGTCAATTCCAATTACTGCAGATCCCATTTCTATTTCTCCTGATTTTTTTTCTCAAACTACTTCAGTTCGAATGTCATGTCTAGTATGCCGTTGTTGATTTCCCACTGGAAATCTCCGGAGGAGGCGTGTGGAAGAACGAAGTTCTTGAATGGCCTAATCTGATTCTTCCTTAGTAATTGCAGCACCTCTCCCCCTCCTGTTATGCTGATTTCGAGGTTATCCTGTTCTATGTCCTCGTATCTGGAAACATCGATGGTGACATACATGTTGTTTTCTTTGATGTATACATCATCAGAGGAAATTGAGTTATCCTCATCTGAATTGTGACTTTCATCGACATCGACCCTAACCTCTGATACGGAGGGCTTGATGTGAATATCAACCCCCATCTTCTTCAGAAACTCACCAAGACCCTGGGGCCCGCTCAGCATAGACTCGAAGTTTTTCATGAACTCCTCTGGGTCAGAATCTACTCCTAGCTTGACCTCGTTCATCGAAACTTTCTTTGGGTCAATACCCAACTCTTCGAACTGGTTCCTTACTTGCTTAATCAGAGATCTTAGTACTTCAATATCTACTGGCATACCCATTTGCTCGAACATTCGGGCCATCTCATCCATGGCCTCTTCGTCGAAATCGTCCCAATTTTCTTCTGCCATTTTACCACTAGTTAACCTTGAGTTGTATAGTGCGAGATAGAGGAGGTATTTGAATCAAACGGGAGAGGGATGACCAAAACTTGCCTAAAACAAGATGAGCGTATTGAAAACGGAGTCTTCAGTGGCCATTCCAAGATGGTAGAGTCAGATTACGATTTGGCTATCGAGGATACTGACAGAATACACGGAAGAACTGCGCTAGTAAACAACGTCAGGGCTGCTTCATCCCTAGCTGGAGCGATTCGCTCTACGCTTGGGCCCAAAGGTCTTGACAAGATGCTCGTGGACGGAGATGGAGCTGCATTAGTGACCAACGACGGGGTGACGGTTCTGGAGACAGCAAATGTAGAGCATCCCACTGCTAGAATGTTGATCGATGCTTCTTCTTCACAGGATCGTTCTGCGAGGGACGGGACTACTACCACGGTTCTATTGATTTCGGAGATGCTCCAAAATGCTCTGGAATTGGTGAGGATGGGCGTCCATCCATCAATAATCGTCAATGGATACTCCTTGGCGCTCGATGAGTCTGTATCTGAGTTGTCCAGAGTCTCCAAGATCTCCGATCATAGTCAGAAAATTCAAGTTATTCGAACTTCACTACAAGGAAAAGGAGACTCTTCGTTGTGCGATATCTTGGCTGATTTTGCAATCGAGGCTGCTGATTCGCTAATTGATTTGGGAGATGGAGATGATATTGAGAGGATGTTTGTGAAACGTCTCCAGGTTAAGGAAGGCGGGGTGATGGATAGCTCATTGGAAAGGGGACTGATGTTGCTAAAGTCCAGAGTCGATATATCCAGTGAAGCCAATACTGAAGGAGGTCGTGTAGCAATTATCGATGGGAGTCTTGAGAATCAGAAATTAGAGATTGACGCGTCTATTGAGATTAGTAGCCCGGGAACTCTCCAGGATTTCCACAGAAGATCTAGGAAGAACCTGCGCAGGCAAGTGGATCACCTTGAGTCTCTTGGAGTTGATTTACTCGTCGTGAGGGAGGGGGTTGATGAAGAGGCCGTTACCATGCTTACAGATTCTGGGATTACTGCGTACAGAAGGTTCGAGAGAGAGGATATGGACTTACTTTCTCGGATTACTGGAGCAACGCCAATCAGAAAGGCAGAGGACTTGAGCGTAGATGACATCGGGAGTTACTCGAAGAGGACAGAAGGGGTGGCCTCCGAAGTCAAGCACACCCTCATTGAGGGTTTAGGAGGGGGCATGACTCTGGTGGTCAGAGGATCGACTCCGGAGATTAGAGATGAGGCAATCAGGATCTTCGATGATGCTATTGGAGTTGCCCACCGACTCAACAGCAAGCCGGGAGTTCTGCCTGGCGGGGGGGCTATTCAAGCACACCTAGCAAGGCACCTTAGAGCGTTTTCTCAGACTCAGTCCGGGAGGGAACAACTCGCGATAGAGGCATATGCATCAGCCCTGGAGTCGATACCTAGGATTCTGGCCGAGAATGCAGGAAGAGATCCTGTGGAAGTCATCCTCTCCTTGTCAGCTGACCAGAAGGAGAGTGGTGCGTGGGTTGGCTTCGATTTACAAAGTGGCAATAACTGCGATATGGAAGAGCTAGGAGTTCTGGACACGGAATTCGTAGTTAGGAACGCTCTTTCCGGAGCTACGGAGGCTGCAATAAGCGTTCTGAGAATAGACGATGTCCTCTGGGCCAGGACGGACCCTAGTACACCCGATTGGGAGAGTTCCGAGGACTAGTCTCCCGAAATTCCTCTGAGCATCTCATCGACCATGGACTCTAGATCGAAACGAGGTTTCCACCCCCACTCTCTCTCGGCTACTGTCCCATCTATTGAGTCAGGCCATGAGTCGGCATACTCCTGTCGTACGTCGGGAACGAAGTCACAGGTGAACCCTTCAACTCGATCTGAAATTGCATTTGCTAGTTCCTCCGCCGAGAATGAGAGACAAGGAATATTGTAACCTGCCCTGGATTCACCTAGAAGACCTTCTTCTGCATCCATGAGTGTAAGAGTAGCATCGATTGCATCATCCATGTATAGCATTGGAAGACGTGTGTCTGCTCTAACGAAGCATTCGTAATGCCCAGATTCTAGAGCAGCATGGAATATCTCTACTGCATAGTCAGTAGTCCCACCGCCGGCAGGAGCCTTGTAGGAAATGAGGCCTGGATACCTAATCCCCCTAGTATCTACTCCATGGCTTCTCCTGTATTCTCTGGCTAGAGCCTCTCCACTAACCTTTGTCTCACCGTAAACAGTAGTAGGATTGAGGGGCGCATCCTGAGAGGGATTCTTTGGGGCGTCAGGACCGAAAACAGCGATAGACGAAGGTGCGTACACCCTCAGAGAGCACTCTCTAGCCGCTTCGAGAACTGAAATAGTTCCTCCGACATTTATCCTCCTGCATTTATCGGGATTCCTTTGGCCAGTCGCAGAAAGAAGTGCAGCGAGATGGTATACTATTCCTATTCCCTCATTCTTGCAGATTGTCGAAATTGCATCTGTGTCCATGACGTCTAGAGCGATATAGGGGCCTTTTTCGATCGAGGAGTGTTCATCTGGTTCCCTGATATCCGATGCGATTACCGAGTCTTTTCCATGTATTCTCCTGAGAGCCTGGACAAGGTCAGTACCTATCTGTCCCAAGGCCCCGGTAACAAGCACCCTGTCTCCGTGTACGCCCGACATGTGTAACCGTAATTCTGACGATACTTGAAATTAAAGAAGGTCGAAACAGGAAGTTATGTGCCAATGTTGATAGGGGATGGGCAAGTGATTCAAACCCCGTTGATGAGATGAAGTATGTCGTAGTGACGGGCGGAGTGCTCTCCGGATTAGGCAAAGGAGTAACTGCTAGTAGCATAGGCGTTCTTCTCAAAAGCGCTGGACTGCGGGTAACTGCAGTAAAGATAGACCCCTACCTCAACGAGGATGCTGGGACGATGAGCCCCTTTGAGCATGGAGAGGTATTCGTGCTAGACGATGGTGGTGAAGTAGATCTAGACCTTGGCAACTATGAGAGATTCTTGGATGTGTGCCTAACCAGAGATAACAATATCACCACGGGAAAGGTGTACAACAAAGTGATCCAGAAGGAGAGGAGGGGGGACTACCTGGGAAAGACCGTTCAGGTGATACCACATATCACCAATGAAATACAGGATTGGATAGAGAGAGTAGCACATACTCCGAGTGATGGAAACGGGAAGGAACCCGATGCTTGCGTAATCGAGTTGGGAGGGACAGTTGGCGACATAGAAAGCGCCCCCTTTGTCGAAGCGCTGCGACAGTTCCAATTTAGAGTAGGTCAACAAAATGTATGCTTCGTTCACGTCAGCTTGATTCCTGTTATGGGTCCAGTGGGGGAACAGAAGACGAAGCCTACTCAACACACAGTGAAGGAATTGAGAGGACTTGGAATCAATCCGCATATGCTGGTATGTAGATCCAAGAGCCCGCTTATCGACGAAACTAGAAATAAAATTTCGGCATTCTGTCATGTCCCTCCAGAAGCGGTAGTCTCTGCACATGATGTTTCCAACATATATCAGGTTCCAATAATGCTCGAGTCACAGGGAGTGACAAGTATGCTAGCAGATAGGTTTGGTTTCGACATACCCTCAAAGAGGAAAGTGCTGGATGATTGGAAGAAGCTTGCCGATCACGTTGACACTTTGGAAGACGCCGAGGAAGTTCACATCGCAGTAGCGGGGAAGTACACGGATCTTTCTGACTCTTATCTGAGTGTAATTAAGGCCCTTCAGCATGCCTCATTTAAGGTCAATCGGAAGCTAGTGATTGATTGGATCGAGTCATCCGCTCTGGACGGAGAAACGAAGAAGTCCGATTCCAAGTCTCACGACTCGGCTTGGGAATTACTCAGATCTGCCGATGGAATACTGGTTCCTGGTGGATTTGGGATCAGAGGCATTGAAGGGAAAATTAAGGCTGCGGAATATGCAAGGGAGAACAAGGTTCCTTACCTCGGAGTCTGTCTTGGACTACAGGTTGCGACAATAGAGTTCTGCCGTAATGTGCTCGGAATGGAGGGAGCCAACTCTACTGAGTTCGATGAGGAGCCAGCCCATGCAGCAGTTGTATTCATGCCCGAGATTTCCAAAACTCACATGGGAGGAACCATGAGGTTGGGGACTAAGCCGACTCCATTCCTAGTGGATGATTGTAAGATTAGAAGATTGTATGGCGGGGACGGCTACGTCGACGAGAGGCATAGACACAGATATGAGGTAAACCCGGAACTGATAGGGGAGATCGAGGCTGCGGGTCTAGTCTACGTAGGAAAGGACGAGACGGGGGAGCGTTGCGAGATCATGGAACTTGATGGTCATCCATATTACGTTGGCACTCAGTACCATCCAGAATTCAAGTCCAGACCAGATCGTCCTAGTCCGCCATTCCTAGGTCTTCTAATGGCTGCCTCGGGAATAGAAGTCTAGTCCACTGAGACAGGTAGGATGCGGGTTGTCCTATATCCCTGGAGCACCTTCATGTACCTCAATGAGGCGAATTTAGCATCTAATCCCTCGTCCCCTGTCTCGATCCTAAGTTTCCTGACGGTGAGTAACTTAGCTGGAGTTAGTACGCCAAGAATGTTGTCTATTCCAATCGATTCCAGTACTGCTGGGGAGAGTTGAAGGTTACCTCTTCCGATTAGGAAACCCTGGCCCCCCATGGGTGACAAAAGGAGAGAAATCGAGCCATCATGAGAACGCAGAAGTGAGAGTATCCCTGATTCATCTAGGTCGGTACCCACTTGTTTCCTGCCAATCGTAGCGTCAATACCAAGGGTAGTCAATTCGAATCCATTGTTCTCCCCGATCGCTCTCAAGGTCCCTCCTGAACCCCATATTAGTAGGCGATCCTCGCTAACTAGAGACTCGCGAATATGTTCCGAGAGTCCCACTATAATGTCATCCTCCGACTCAGTCTGAACAAGTTCCTTTGATCCTTGCATCCACCTTGGAGAATTAGGAGAGAAGGCCTCTGCATAGAGTCTTACCACCCATTTTCCTTCCCTGTACAAATCCTCATCAAGGTCTAATACTTCCGTGCTAGAAACCAACAAATCCCCGTTAATCCAGGACGATAATACCTCTGCCGCACCCTTCGGAGAGCTAGCAAAGCAGCCAGAATGCATCTTCACTCCGGAGGGGACGCCTATCACCGGAATTTCCGAGGAAGCTCGCTTGGAGAGGGAGGAAACAATATCTCGAGTGGTTCCGTCACCGCCGGAATAGACTAACAATTCTATCCCCGAGCCAATCAAATCTCCTACTGCATCCTGAGTATCTGATGCCGATGTGATTCCTGTGGACTGATGGGCTTCAACTATCACAGCATCGTCCATCTCATCTGGTATCCAATCAGTTCCCATCCTCCCCCTGCTAGTTACCCATTCCAAGTTATCCTGACTCCCTCTGTGGATATTGGAGAAGTACTTCAGCATCGACTTCAATCTGGGTCCTGATCTATCCTCTGCTCCTCTCGACCTAGCCAGCTCTGCCTGACCATCCGACCCCTTCAGACCTAGTCTCCCTCCGAGCCCGGCATCTGGGTTTGCAAGCAGCCCTATGCGCACCATGTATGTCCCAGAGGGAACGTGTTCTTATCGGTTCACGCCCGGGGTTCATTCCGTGAGGGTGGTAGTGGCTCTGGGTGGAAACGCTCTCTTGAAGAGAGATGAGGAGCCTACTGCAGATAATCAGAGAAGGAATGTCAGGGAAGCGTGCAAGGAGCTGGCGCCACTAGCAAAGGAGCATCAGCTGGTAATCACCCATGGAAATGGTCCGCAAGTAGGACTCCTGGCGCTACAATCCGCGTCATACGAGGAAGCGGAAGAGTACCCCCTTGATGTTCTGGGGGCTCAGACAGAGGGGATGCTTGGCTACGCAATACAACAGGAGCTAGGTAACCTCCTCCCGACTGAGAGTTCTTTGGCTACGATACTAACGATGGTGGAGGTCGACCCAGATGATCCAGCCTTCGAAAATCCCACCAAGCCAATAGGCCTAGTTTACAGCGAGGATGAGGCTAGGAGAATTTCCAAAGAGAAGGGGTGGTCTATTTCGAAGGACGGAAGCAGTTGGAGGAGGGTAGTTCCCTCTCCTGAGCCACACAGGATCTTCGAGTTGCGACCTATTCACTGGCTATTGGAGAAGGGGGTGACTGTGATCTGCGCAGGAGGAGGGGGAATACCAACGGCATACAATTCTGAGGGATTACTGGAGGGTGTTGAAGTAGTAATTGACAAGGACAAGGCCAGTGCCTTACTGGCAAGACAGTTGGGGGCAAGGCTGCTAATTCTGGCTACAGATGCAGATGGAGTATACCGCGACTGGGGTACTGAAAGCCAGGAGTTGATGCAGGCAACCACTCCCGAAGAGATATCGAAGATGGATTTTGAGCCTGGATCAATGGGTCCGAAAGTGGAGGCGGCCTGTGACTTCGTAATGAGGACTGGTGAGCGTGCGGTAATTGGCTCGTTGACGGACATCGCCGAGATGGTAGAGGGGAAGGCGGGCACCCAATTAACCATTGAATGAGGGCATGGTCGCAATTTACGGCCAAGCCATTCATATCAGCGGTCCGTCGGCGTAGCCGACGAGGGATACCAGTGGGGATGATTTCCGTTGACATCGGGGAGGGGGAATCTCACGAGTATGCAAGTGGCATCAGCGCTGGAGAGGTCATCAAAAATGTCCATGGGAGGAAGTCGGGGGCAGTGGCAGCATTCGTGAATGGGGAGGAGAGGGACATGTCCTTCTTACTCTATGAAGATTGCAAGGTAGAGCCGATATTGGGGGATTCCGAGCAGGGGCTGTATATCCTAAGACACAGTTGTGCACATCTTCTCGCTCAAGCGGTGACTCAGCTTTATCCAGATGCCAGACCCACAATCGGACCGCCGATAGAACACGGATTCTACTATGACTTCGCAATGGACCCAATTGGAGATGAGGAACTCCGTCAAATAGAGAAGAGGATGAAGGATCTGGTGAAGCAGAACATCCGGATAGAGAGGGAGGATCTCGACAATGAGGAACTCAGAGAGATATTCTCCTCAAACCCCTTCAAATTGGAGATAATGGACGATAAAATAGGTCATGATGTAGGATCTTCAGCCTACCGCCAGGGGGATTTTATCGACCTGTGTAGGGGCCCTCATGTCTCCCTAACCTCTCAATTGAGGTGGTTCAAACTAACCAGTACCAGCCAAGCCTACTGGAGGGCGGACAAGGATAGGGAGTCACTGGTCAGGATTTACGGAATGTGCTATTCCTCAAAGGACGGACTAAAGGAACGCGAGAGACAGATACTAGAGGCGGCCAAGAGAGACCATAAGAAGATAGGAAGGGAGATGGGGCTCTATATGATTAACGAGCTAATAGGGAAGGGACTCCCTGTTTGGCTACCGTATGGCGAGATCCTGAAATCTGAGATCGAGAACTTCGCAATAGAGACAGAGGAGGCATACGGTTACGACAGGGTGACCACCCCTGTTCTTGGGAAGAAGGAGCTGTTCGAGACCAGCGGTCACCTACCACACTACGCGGAGGGGATGTACCCGCCGATGAAGATGGATGACGGCGAATACTACCTCAAAGCGATGAATTGCCCCATGCATCATCTAGTTTTCACGAATAGCAAAAGGTCCTACAGGGACCTACCGATTAGAATAGCAGAGTACGGTACTGTATACAGGAACGAATTGTCCGGTACTCTAGCGGGACTTCTAAGGGTCAGGATGTTGTCGATGAACGATGCACATGTCTACTGTACCCTAGACCAGGTGGCAGGTGAGGTCCAGAGCAACGTCAGGATGGCTCAGGAGTACTACGAAACGTTCGGCTTCGATGACTATGACTTCCGCTTGTCCCTATGGGACCCAGACAATAAGGACAAGTACATCGATCAGCCAGAGAATTGGGAGGCTACACAGAACCATCTGAGGGAGATCATGGATGGCTTAGAGGTCGAATACACGGAGGCGGTCGGCGAGGCCGCATTCTACGGACCAAAGATAGACATACAATTCAGGACAGCTTTGGGAAGAGAGGAGTCGATGTCTACCATACAACTTGACTTCGCTGCTAAGGAGAGGTTCGGACTGTCGTACATGGATGAGACTGGGAACGAGAACGGAGAGGTCTTCGTAATCCACAGGGCTCCGCTATCCACGCATGAGAGATTCGTCGCCTTCCTTCTTGAGCAGTGGGCTGGAAATCTGCCTACCTGGCTTTCCCCTGTGCAAGCTCAGATAATCACCATCTCAGAGAAGCACAAGGAATACGCGGATCACGTTAGGGAGACTCTGAAGATCGCAGGAGTCAGAGTGAAAGTGGATGACTCAGACAATACCATCGGTAAGAAGATCAGGATACACAGGAAGAGCCGCCCGGCTTACATGCTAATACTAGGGGACGAAGAGATGGAGGGAGGTTCTGTATCAATCAGAAGTAGAAGTGGCAGTCAGAAGAAGGGCGTTCCACTTGATGAGTTCGTTTCGGACGTCTTCGCAGAGATTTCCAACAGATCCAAGGACCTGTCCCTGGTGGAGTGAAGTATCAAGACCGAAGCCCATCTAGGCTCAATAGTAATGGCGTCTGAGGAGGGTGGAACCAAGGATGAGACATCTGAGGCGATGCTGTCTACCGCGAGGTCGGTTATTCGCACATGCCTCCAAGTAAGGAGAGAGGAGGACGTCCTGGTCATCACTGATCCGGAAACGTCAGAAGTAGGACAATCGCTCTACGAAGAGGCCGCTAGGGTGACAGACAGGATATTGCTTGTGATGATGCCACCGACACAGAAGCCAGGCAAAGAACCCCCCTTGCCTGTAGCGGACATCATGAGGAAGAACAGAGTGATTATCATCGCGACCAAGGACTCGCTAACACACACTAGAGCCAGGCAACAGGCAACCAAGGAAGGGGCGAGGATAGTCTCCATGCCAGGCATAGGAAGAGTCTCATTCGAAACAGGAGGGATGACCGCAGACTACAACGCCCTCCAGAGGGAGATCAGCGGAATGGGCTCTGTTTTCAGGAGGAAGAGGAGGGTGCGAATCAGTTCTCCATCTGGTACTGATGTAGAGTTCCTGACAGGTGGGAGATGGGTGCTCGAGGACAATGGAGTTTGTAACAGGCCTGGTCAGATCGCGAATCTGCCCGCTGGCAAGGTTTTCGTCTTTCCGAAGGAGGGGAGTATGAATGGGACAATCGTAATTGACGGGTCGTGGGAGGGAATTCTGCTAGAGGAGCCACTGTCTCTACAAATTGAGAAAGGAATGGTCGTCAACATCTCTGGTGGGGATATCGCGAATGAGATAATGGAG
>JAPOKZ010000026.1:0-13304 GCA_029977385.1 Methanobacteriota archaeon | reverse complement strand
GGGATCCCCTGGAGGTGGAGTTCTCGTTATGCGATACGGGGATGTCGTACTGCGACCAGAGAATGCCGATATCATCCAGCCAGACATCAGGACTTCCTTGGTACGTAAATGAGTTGGAGAGGGACATAATGTCGCTTATTGAAGACAGAGCAAGGGAGCTGACAGAAGAGGAGGGCAATGGTTTCGGTAATATCGACATGTCTGGCTTCAGCGTAGATATAGAGTTCCCTTACGAGATGATAACAGATAACGACGATGTCATAGGTGACGAGAGGGGTATCGTCCTCAGCATCGATATTCCGAGGGTCATAATGACTGCGGGGATCGATAACTCTTGGGTTGAGTTAATCGGCATAATGAGGGGCGATGGGGGTTCCCCTGAGTTCGGGCTTGTCACCAAAGACCCCTCTATGTCCGCTCTAACTGCCCCTTTCATCGCTCCTATGGTAGCAGCGATGGGTAGTTTGAGCGGTGCCCTTTCATCTAGCATGGTTTCTCCCTCCCCAGAGGGAGTGAGGGTCAACGGAGCTAGTGCTGATTTACCCACTTCAAAGCTAGCCAACATAGGAGATGACGCACTCGGATTGAGTTTTGCAGGTACATACACCATAACAATGCCACTAGGGATGGAGTTGGAGAATCTGACATCAACGGAAGGCAAGATTTCCTCTACAATGAATAACAAGTCTCGTCAAGTGATCACATACACGATCAGCCAAGGAATGGGGGACGATAGTGTAAGTTTCACCCTCCTTCTGACACCGTTTTGGGTTCTCTCCCAAGTTCAGTTCTACATCATGGGACTGTTGGCATTCATTCTCTGGAGGGCTAGGCGGAGGATGACAAGGCGGAAGCGCCAGAAGAGAGCCAGAGCCCTAGAGTCTCTGGAAGAGATGGCTGCCTCCCCAATAGGCTACATCGCGCAGCAACCCACCGTTGAAGTTGTACAAGTTACCGACAATGGGATCGTGATCAAGAGAAGGCTGTCCGCCACCTAGTGGAGATAATATGCGAGCTGCCCTGATGGTTTTCGTAATTCTATCCGCTCCTCTAAGCGGATGTATTGGTGGTGAAGGGGGATCTCTGTCAGCGGAAGATCTAGATGTAGGTCCCGAAGTGTTGGTATCTGGGTATTTCCAAGCTGTATCCTTAGAATCCAGGCATGACATGTCCGTATTCGTGCCATATCTGGTTAGGGACCCCGTCACAGGGTTCATTCAGAACTCAACAGTAATCGATATCGAAAGGGGGGGTTCCGTCACTCTGGATTTGCTGTCCCCACCTAGGGTATCGATGCTAGTGATGTTGGTGGGAGAGTCTGGGAGGTCTAATTGGCCAGTAAGGGATCAGAATGAATCTTGGGAGTCTTGGCTGGAAAACAAAGGCGATTACGGCGATAGTGGTTCAGGCGTATCCAGGGTCTATGGCAATGGCTCATTGGACACCCTGAACGGCAGCGTAGAACGCGGGGGACCGGTTCTAGTGAAGGTCATACAGACAGAGAGAGCTAGCGTCGCCTCGGTAGATGACGGGGGTTTTCACTCATCGGGAATAGTTCATGGCAGAGAAGTATACGAGAGGCTCTTCGAGATTACAGATCCCGCAAACTCTCTCGACCCGTTCGATGGCAAGGAGGGTTACTGGGACCGATGGGCAGGACAGGGGAATCCTGCCTATGAGGATGCTGCCCAATACCTGATTGCAGAATTTTCCTCATTCGGTCTTGAGGTCATGTCACACAGGTACGAGTACACCGATATGTTGGGTAATCAGAATCCAGAAGCGTACAACGTTTGTGCATACAAGTGGGGTAGCCTTTACGTCGACGAGTGGTTGGTTTTCGGAGCACACTTCGACGTCGCGCCTCCTGTCAATCTAATCGCCCTAGACCCGCATGTTACAGGAATAAGGACCTACGGAACGAGAGTAGGCGCGTATGACAACTCCGCAGGGACATCGATGGTGATGGAGACGGCGAGAGCGCTATCAGAGTTCGAGAGCAGGAGAACCATGGTATTCTGCCTATGGTCGGGAGAGGAGGGAGGGAAGCGTGGTTCGGACTACTGGACGGACTACTACGTCAAGGAAGAAAACCCTGACGTGACCGTTACCAACTACATCAATCTCGACATGGCGGGAGTTAACTGGCCGGGAGGTGGGGGGGCGCCTCATGGTGACCCCGATCCTCAAATCGACGAGGATGGGTATCCCAAGGACTCGGAGGTCTGGCCTCTTCGGGTCTACATAGGCCCTGGTCCGAATCATGACCGCCTGGATCAACCGGACATGGTAGGCCTGTCGAACTGGATCGGCTCCGACGCACTGGGTCTAGAGGAGCAGTTGGGCACACTGATTGGTGCGAACTACTCTGCGGAGACTTGGAAGACGGATGTGTGGCTAGATATGGATAGGCCTGAAGTCATCGTCTACGAGGATACTACTGCCAGGAGCGACCATGCCAGCTTTCAGGACAATCTAGGGACCGTGACGGTTGGCTTCGGGGGTCTTGTGGACGGATACTGGTGCTACCACCAGACTTGTGACACCCTGGAAGAGATGGAGCAGTGGATGGATACCACTGGAAAGGACTACGGAGAAGAGAATAGCGGAGTTGCTAATGTCGTGAACAGCCTCGACATGATCACATGGTGGGCCCTATTGACGTTCTTCCACTGCGATGAGAGTCCAGTTGTGAACGCACTCACCTAGATGATTTCTAATCCCAGTGTGATGTATACTAGTGTTACAGCAATACTGACGCACAGGTAGAATATCGGCTCTGACCACGATTTGATCTTCCTCCCATCCAAGGGACCGAAGGGAATCATGTTGAAAGCGCAGAGTATTGAGTTGCCCCAAAGCCAGTAATGTAGAATCAAATCTAGAGGGGCAATCCCTAATGGCCCTAGGATTAGCCAACTGAAGTAACCCATTACCCAGAGGGCCATATTGGAAACCGGGCCAGCTACAGCGATTTTGCCAAATTGGCTCCTAGATGCGTTTCCTGCTACGAGAACGGCGCCCGGAGCCATGAATACTATTCCTAGAACAGCAGCGAGTATTAGTCCGAACCTAAGACCACCTGGATCCGCTCTGAACTCAGCCCAACATCCGTAGTACCTTGCTACGAACTTGTGCGCGAACTCGTGCAGTAGGAAGGCAGGTGCGAGTGAAACCAATGCAAACAGACAGTATAGAGGGAATCTGGAGGATATCCCAAACATGCCGCCTTCGAACATCAGTGCTAGAGCTACAGTGAAAGCGCCCGTAGCAAGGGCGAGATGCCGTATCTCGGTACTTGAAAAGTGCCATATCGAGCCTTTGTGAAGTGAAATTCCCCCCATTCTCGCGTCTGCGAAGAGGTTGGAAAATACCCTTCCCTCCGAGCCTACTTGCACATGGATTCGGCGTTGCCTCCAGTTGCCATCATCTCTGGCCGCCTGATGACTTGTGGCCCTGTGGTGAGCCTCGAGAGGGTCGTCGTCGACCTTCCACCATCTGGGGTCTCTCTCCGCAGCCATCTATTGCTGGTCCACATTGTCTGCTATCAATGCTATTCAGTTCAGTCATCCAGCATGTCCTCAATCTCTGTGATCAGTTCGTCCCAAGTCAGGGGAGGTCGCGCATCACCATCCCTGAGTATTTCCCGCATCTCCTCTATCTGGTCCTCGTCCGGCGGTTTATCGAGCCACCTGTTCTCGTTTGCCACCTCCCTGATCAATGAGGTCTTTCTGGATAGTCGCTGGCTTCTTTCTCGCCTTTGTGTGGGCTTATCTGGGTCCTGCTGGTGCTCACGGATGATTTCGGAGTAGTATTGCATCGATTCTCCGTGTATTTCATCATCGATATGGCTGAATGGATCGGAGAGCATCGTTACGAGTTCTCTTGCTAGTCTTTGCGCCTTGGTCCTAGCCTTCCCAGAGGTAAGTCTGTCTCTGGCTCTGGTGTGGCCCTTGATGCAGGCCTTGCATCTCTCCGAGCCTGCAACATCAGGGGCGTCGCACATAAGGCAGCAGACCGAGAAGCCCATCTGCTCCATGGCCCTTCTGGGGAGTGACATGTCGGATGCTATTCGCAGGAGGTTAAGAGGATCACTGGGATTCGAATGCTGATAGCGTGCCGAATCCCTCCAATAGGCTCGGTCCACTTCCTAGGTAGCAAAGTATCCCACGTCTACTTCTGGAGTCCTCAGGCCCCGAGTTGTTCCCGGTCGCGCATTCCCCGAAGCAACCGTCAGCGAACGCGATATACACTCTTCCTTCCCTGTCTATGTGGAGATCGTTGAAATCTAGGAGGTTCCTGTTGGAGCCCCCGATATCCCTGCAGTCACCGCTATTCAGGCATATGCTGCCAATCTGAACTGGATCTGCTGAGGCTCGGACCGTGTGAAACACAGGATTAGGGTCAAGGGCGTTCAGGCTGTAAGTCACGTACAGATAATAGCTGACGTTGGCATTGGCGTAGTGAGCGTTCCCATCCCAGGGCTCCCCGTCTATGTTTGACTGGTTTAGCTCGCTGGCGTTCTCGCTTCCCAGATATGTAATCGCTATTCTGCCTGGGTCACCGGCGTCGACTTGGGGGAATGCCGTAGAAATTACCTCGTTCGGACTGATCCTGACACTCGTCTGGGTCCAGGACTGCCCGGAATCCGTGCTTGTAGCCATATAGACTCCTTCGTCTGCGCCGGTCCATATGTGGTACGCGTTCGACTGGGTGTCAGTGGCTACCTCCGAGTTCTTTCTCGGGTATGGCGTTCCTTCGTCCTCGCCCATGGTTCTATCGAACCAAGTAAGGCCATTGTCCTTCGAAACTATGACCGTAGGAGTCTCCACCCGTGGAGTGACGTATACCGTGCCATCAGGGGCAGAAGTAATTGCACCGTGTAATCCCCCGTTAGTCGTCGCTAGACCGAACAGTTGTCCCCCTGCCTCAAACGTGGCACCTCCATCGAAGCTGGTGAAGCAGAATATCCCTGCAAGTTTGTTGTAACAGTAATAGACGGCCTGGTCGTAGAATGTCTGGGAAAACTGACCTCCGATGCCGTACCCACTGCTCGTCCATGGGCCAGAAGCGAGTTTTATGTGGTCGTTGAGAGGGGTTGTCCCAGAGTCGTGGGGATTGCCAATCCAAGTTTCACCGTCATCGTCGCTCCAGCATATCCATGAGGTCTGGAGCCCCTGCATCTGGACATTGAAAATTCGATCCGTCACTGGGTCGACCCAGCCATATGGGTCGTTTGTCTGAAATGCGCACAACGGTCCGGTTACGTCCTCCCAAGACGCGCCGTGATCGCATGAACGCATCACTTTCTCGAATGCAATGAAGAATATGCACCCACTAGATGTCACGCCGATGCTTGGTTCGGCCCCGTCCTCACCCACATCGCTGAAGTTGAACACTAGTGGCAATGGGGGCTCATCCACCGGAGAGCCATCCGCTCCCGTCACAAATATCCCTGCTGGTAGAACTTCTTCCTCGACCTCATCGATGGGGGAATCGTCCTGGAGGCACCCAGAGAGGGGCAATAGGAGAAGCATCAAGGTAGTAACGAGTGCGGTTCCAGTACTCCTCATCGCCCCTAACCCGAAAGGTAGTCATCTTGAAACCTGCTGATTATTAGTCCCTTCAGATTCCGCGTGTTGTGGACCCAGAGACGATACATCGTAGACGTTGGATCATTCTTGGGATAATGAGTCTGAGCCTCGTAATCACGCTCCTCAACAACGTCACCGTGAACGTTGCCTTACCAGAGCTTTCAAAGGATCTGGATGCTGACAACACTGAGCTGCAATGGATAATGGATGCCTACGTGGTTGTATTCGGTGGGCTGTTGCTGGTAATGGGGGCCCTTGGAGATCGTTTCGGTAGGAAGGAGGCGCTGCTAGCCGGTCTTGCAATTGTTGGTCTGGTTTCAGCAATAACCGCCGAGTACGCTACGAGTTCAGAGCAGGTAATCGGTGCGAGGGCCATGATGGGGTTGGGCGCTGCTCTGGTCATGCCAGCCACTCTTTCTGTGATTGTGGTGGTATTTCCGCCGGAAGAGAGAGGCAAGGCGGTTGGGGTGTGGGTAGGCATGGCTGGTATTGGCGCCCCCATAGGACTCCTGGTCGGAGGTTGGGCCGTAGAGAATTTCGACTGGAGAGCAGTATTCTGGATCAATCCCCCGATTGTAGCCCTTGCTATGGGACTGACCGTTCTCCTAGTTCCAAGTTCGAAGGACGAAGCGGAGAACCCGATGGACCCGATCGGTGCGTCTCTTTCTGTGGGCGCTCTCGGACTGATACTGTATGCTATAATCGAGGGCCCCAGTCTGGGTTGGACTAGCAGCAGAGTACTGGGGCTCGGCTCTATCGGCCTCATCCTTACTTTCATTTTCATTCGATGGGAGAATAGTGCCGCGCACCCCATGCTGCCTATGGATTTCTTCAGTGACAGGGGTTTCACAATGGGCCTAGTTGCAATAAGCCTCGCATTCTTCGTGATGTTCTCATTCATGTTTACTCAGATGCTGCACTTTCAGTTAGTAAGGGGACATAGTGCATTTGATGCTGCATTGCGGTTCCTATGGCTACCTCTTGGCCTGATGCCAAGCGCTGCAAATAGCGACAGGCTTTGCGAGAGGTTTGGAAACAACAACGTGGTATCCTTCGGACTTTCACTAATCGGAGTTGCAATGCTCGTTTTCATGACCGTTGAGAGGGAGACTGACTATGCGGTGCTTGCAGCGATATTCTTCCTAATTGGAATCGGCATGGGCCTTACCATGGCTCCTTCGACTACGCTGGTGATGGATTCGATCCCTCATGACAAGGCTGGAGTTGGTAGTGCGACGAATGACGCTAGTAGAGAAGTTGGTGGGGCCTTCGGCATAGCTATCGTGGGAAGCGCGGTAAACGAGATTTATCAGAGAGAGATGGAGGTCCCAGTGGGCTTGGAGGTCCATTCGGAGGTGGTCTCTGAGTCCTTCCCAGCAGCTATTCGTATTGGAAATGAGCTATTGGCTCTGGGAGATGAGATCGGTTACGAGTTGATAGTGAACGCGGAGTCCGCCTTCGTAGACGGGATGACTGGCGCTGCAGCGATATCTGCAATGGCTGCCATGATTAACGCGGTATTGGTAAAGTTGTACATGCCAAGTAGAATAGTCGGAGAGGGGGGGCCAGATGGAAGGTAGGGCGATGCCCCAGGTAGTGGTGCTGGCAGGGGGACTGGGGACTAGACTTGGTAGCATTTCGGAGAGAGTCCCCAAGTCTCTAATCGAGGTAGCGGGCCAGCCTATCCTATCTCATATTCTGGACTGGATTGCTGCTCAGGGTTGCACTAGTGCGCTGATATTGATTGGTCATCTTGGAGAGCGATTCGAGGACTTTGACCATGAAGGAGTAAATATCGTCTTCCACAAGGAGAAGACTCCTCTGGGGACCGGCGGGGCTCTTTGGGGCGCCAGAGACCTCATCGAAGATAGGTTCGTCCTCCTGTGGGGGGATGATTTGCATAGGATTGACTACTCTTCTCTCCTACAAACGCACAGTTCTTCGGGCTGCGCTCTGACTATGACCGTGAACACCAGCCATTCATCGTTCAATCTCGAACATATGGACGGCCGTGTAATTCGATATGACAAGCGTCTTGATAGTCCAGACGGGCTAAACGGGTACGAGGCGGGAACTAGCATAGTGGAGAAGTCCGTTCTAGAGAGTCTCGGAAGAGATGGGTCGTGGAGTTGGGAGGAGGAAGTTTACCCCGCCTTGTCCGGATTGATCGCAGCGCACCTAGACGAGACTCCGTTCTGGGACATGGGGACTCCTGAGCGACTGGAGATGCTAGAGTTTTTTCTGAATGAAGGCGGGGCCTGAAGGAATCAGAAGTTCCCCCGGTAGTGCGTCTTCTCCCTCTACTAGTGCGAGTATCATGCCACCGAATCCCCCTCCCATAAGCCTCGCCCCCAGTACCCCTGAAGTGCTTTGCACATCCTTAACCAGGGCGTCGATTTCCGACGTGCTAGCACAAATATTCTGGCTTATCGATTTATGAGACTCGTTGAGGATGGCTCCCAGTTCCCTTGAATCACTTGATAGTGCGGCTCTGACCCTTTCGCTCTCCTCCTTGGCGTGTAGCCTTCTTGCTTCTATGGTGGTCACAGGGTCCCTGTAGTTAGTGTCGCTCAGGCTTCTTCTAATTCCTGTATCTACCAGTTTGAATCTCCAATCATCTGGCATTCTGAATGCTTCAACGCTCATTTTGGAGAAGTCCAAAAGTGTGGCTAGCCCTTCCGTGGAGTGAGTTATAGAAATCTGATCCATTAATCCACAGTTAGAGCGAAGTACGTGGTGCTCTATCCTTTGGGCCTCAGTAGAGATTTTCATCGGATCAGTTAGACTCTGAGAGCACATCACGATTGCAACGCATAGGGCTGCGGATGATGATAGGCCTGCTCCGATTGGAATCTCCGTCTCTACATCTAAATCTGCACCCCAACCACCAGCGGCCTCCCAGAGACTGATTACAGTTGGATCGCCGCTACTCCCACTCTCACTTGGCGTTGCTGTCAATACGAGTCTTTGTTGGCCGGAAAAGGTGAGAGTCAGCCCCTCGAAGTTATCGGTGTGTTCGCCGATTATGTTGATTCTAGCTGGGACAGATGCGCTCACTCTCATTATGATACCCCGTTATTCGCTGGAACGGTGTTCGGAATCAGAAGCCTATCTGGTCTTCATGGCCACATTCGGGATGCGCGCACACGACCTTGTATCTTTCACGCTTCGGCCTGGGTATTTGCATCCTACTACCACACATTGAGCAGTGGTGGGTTACTGTCTCTGGCTCCTTCTTCTTCTCTATCTCCTCTGTATCCTTGAAATCGCTTAGGATCGTCTCCGAACCAGACGTGGTCCATCCGATTTGATCGGTGTAAGAATCTGTTTCCTCAGATATTTTCTTTGCCCTGAGTCCTAGTTTTATCTTGATTCTGCCGCCCTTCTTCTTTCCTATAGGGGGCTGTCCGGGTTTTCCCTTCTTGGGTGCCTGTCTCCTTCTCTTCGGCTTATCCTTCGGTCTTGTCTTCTGAGGCTTGGAGGCTGGTGGGGCCCTCTTTGGAGGCGCTGCAGGTGCTGGCTTTGGAGGCGCTGCAGGTGCTGGCTTTGGAGGCGCTGCAGGTGCTGGAGGTGGAGGAGCGGCAGGAGGCGGGGGTGCTCCTCCTGGAGGGGGGGGTGAAGGTTTCTTGCCTGCTTCGTCAGCCACGCTATCAGGCACAGGAGGTGCGGGTACCCTTTGAAAGAATCGGGGGAGATTGGCCTCTACTCATGCCGGGTAGGATAGGAGTGCGTGGGCCTTCACAGGTTCTATGGCCTCCCTAGCCCCTAAACCATCAAGTTCGATAAGGAAAAGGGCTCCTAGAACCTCCGCACCGAGTTCCTCGCACAGGCTGGTGCAGGCAGAGATAGTGCCTCCAGTGGCAAGGAGGTCGTCGATGATGACGACCTTGTGTCCAGGCTTGATTGCATCCTCGTGTATCTCGAGGGCGTTTGTTCCGTACTCGAGTGAATACTCTACGCTCCTTGTGACTGAGGGCAGCTTCCCGGGCTTTCGGACTGGAATGAACCCGCACCCTAGTCGATCTGCGAGTAAAGGACCGAAGATGAATCCCCTGGCTTCTGGGCCTACGACCGCTTCTGGTTCCCATCCGAGTTTTTTGAGGTCCTCGGCGAAGCGGTCGGTAATGGAAGAGACCAAACCGGGTTCGCCGAGGACGGGTGTGATATCCCTGAACATGATTCCCTCTATTGGAAAGTCGGGGACCGTTCGGACAGTCCCTCTGATTCTGTTTAGAAGATCATCATCCATAGCACACGCTCCTTGGAGGAAGCAGACCGGGGCTAGAGCCCCGTCCGGCTTCCATTTACGTTAGCTCTAGGGTTATGCCCCTAGGATCATGTCGAGGACGGTCCCGTCGCCATCGATGCTCATGTAGAACAGGAGCATGAAGGCAGCGATTCCTCCTACGACTGGATGGATGTCCTTGAACTTCCCAGTTCCGGTCATGATCGCGCAATAGGAGATGATACCCCATGCGATACCATCAGCAATCGAGTATGTGAAGGGCATCATCACCATCGTCAGGAACGCTGGCACTGCCATGGTCGAGTTGGACCAGTCGATGTCTGCTGCCTGCCTCATCATCATTGCACCCACCACAACAAGGGCGCATGCCATTGCGTATTGTGGGATAGCTGCGAAGATGTCCGCGAAGAACAGTCCCGAGAGCATCAGGACGCCTACGGTTGCTGCGGTTAGGCCGGTCTTGCCGCCCTCTTCTATTCCAGCTGCGGACTCGATGTAGGTGGTTGTTGTGCTAGTACCGCACAGAGCTCCCACGATAGTGGCCGCTGCATCCGACATGAATGCCTCGTCGGAGTTGAGTAGCTCGTCGTTCTCATCGACGTATCCTGCCTGGCGACCGACCGAGTAGAGGGTGCCTGCTGTATCGAAGATATCGACGAACAGGAAGGTGACCATCACTGAGATGAAGCCGCCCCAACCTAGATCAGATGCGGAGATGTCAGCAAGCGCTCCTACAGCAGCAAAGAGTGTGTCTTCAGGAAGTCCTACAAATTCAAAAATCTTAGTTGGAGGCTCTGCTACGCCTTCTCCTGGCACACCTGCAACGAAGCTCGGATTGACCACACATGACTCGGCTGTAGTACCGGCACAGAACTCGACTACTGGGTATCCAAGATTGTATGGATCATCTACTTCCAGACCCCATCCGATGACAGATACAACCAATACTCCAACGATAATCGCTCCGGGGAAATTCCTTGCCATCAATACTGCTATTGTGATTAGTCCGATCATTGCCCAGAACGCGCCCGAAGCCATCGGGTCCATCGCTGATGTGTCTCCTAGGTTGACCAGGGTTGCGTTGTCCCCCCGGACCCAGCCCATCTCCCTCAGGCCGATGATAGCCAGGAACATACCGATTCCGGCGCCCGTGGCTATCTTCAGATCGGTAGGGATGGAGTTGATCATCGCCGTCCTAACGCCTACCTGAGGTAGGGAGAGGATGAGGAATATCACTCCCTGTACCAGAATCGCAGCGAGTGCGATATCCCATGGTACTGCCATCGCCCAAGGCGCGGCGACCGTGAACGCGAAGTAGGCGTTCAGGCCCATTCCCGGCGCTAGAGCGAAGGGTAGCTTCGCCCAGAACGCCATGACCATACAACCAACGAACGCCGCTACGGCTGTCGCGAAAAGGGCATCGTTGAACGGGATGCCTGTCGCAGACAGCATTGACGGGTTCACTAGAAGGATGTAGGCCATTGTTAGGAACGTCGCCAAACCGGCTCTTAGCTCGGTATTGACATCGCTCCCTGCTTCCGTTACTCCAAACATCTTGTCTAATGCTTCCATTTTTTCACCATTGTTTCTTTTTTAGTGGTGAGTTTTCACTCACCTAATTGTCCGAGTGTCACCACGGCTTATTTACAATACGCGCGAAAATGGCTGTTTTTACAATCTAAATCTCTAATTTTAGATTTCCAAGGTGTCGTTGTTTGAGGGTAAGTGTACCTCGGTTTCTACTGCGAGTTCTGCTTCGATTGCCTTGGCCGCACCTTCATCTGCGTGGAAGAGTACGACATGCGAGGGTTCGCATTCACGGGCGAATTTGCATAATGACGGGTGGTCGGCGTGATTGGAAAGTTCGAACTTGTCGATCTCCAATGGAATCCTCGTCTGGTTTCCGAATATAGGTAGGGATCCGGTCTCCAGTAGTCTGCGTCCTCCTGAGCCCTCGGCCTGGTATCCAGTAAGTAATATCGCATTGGAGCTGGTATGTCTCAGTCTATTGAGATACCAAAGAGCTGGTCCTCCATCCAACATTCCACTAGTAGTAACAATGACGTCTGCGCGGAGTGCCTTCTTCCTATCCGACTTCCCTGTCACCCTTCTAGCCCATCGGTATGCAGACTTCATCGCCCCTGCATCTCTGATAAACTCGGGACACCCCAACCATTCCTTCGTGACGCGCGTTCCCATTCCATCATAGTGGACGTTCAGGTGCGGAGCCTCTTTGTGCAGTATTCGCAGGATATCCTGTCCTCTTCCGGAAGCGAAGGCCGGGATCAGTGCTGTGCCACCTCTGGATACCACTTCCAGAACTCTTGAGACGAAACGCCCCTCCTCCTCAGCTCTATCAGGGTGCGTCCGACCGCCGTAAGTTCCCTCCAAACATAGGATATCGCAGTCTACCGGGACTGCACGGGGTGCGTTCGGGCTGTCTCTTGTGTCTAAATCTCCGGTCCAGAGTATAGTTGCTTGGGGCGTTACAATCTCTATCATTGCTGCACCTGGGATATGTCCAGCCGGGTGGAGTCTGCATTTCCAATCACCTATTGAGAACCACTCATCGAACTGGTGGGGCATCCAAGAGTCGAGAGCGACCTCCATGTCTCTCTTATCCCAAGCGAGTGGGTATCCCTCAATGTCAGAGACCTTGTACGTGTCTGACCACATTATCTCTGATACAGCTGCTGTGAGGTCGGTTGCATGGAGGAGCGTGCCGTAGGTGGCGAGCCATGGGGCCATGCCGATGTGATCGATGTGAGCGTGGGTCATGATAGCGTGCTTTACGTGTGGTGACTCTGATGGATATCTGGGGGGTTTAGTTGGTGCTAATCCGTAGTCTATCAGGACTCTAGTTCCTGTCTTGTCCTCGATTATACACCCAACGTTGCCGACCTCACCGGCCCCTCCCAGGAAGTGGAACCGGATTCCTTCTTCGGGGGGGTTCTCTGGGTAAGTGGATGATGAGCCGGCTGTGTATAGTACCACGCGATAACCAGTGGCCCCCGGGATATGAAGAAGACCCTACCTACCCCTATGTTTCCAGTCTACTCGGTCAGAGAGCTGTTCGCTCAACTTTTATTCTATTCTAAACCATTATAGTTCGGAAGCGAAAGAGCCTCAAATGGCTGCATTGGCCATACTTTTTTTACAACAATACTGCATTCTCTGAATTGATTTTACATATTCTAGTGGAAGTGATGGGGTTGGGGGCAACATTGAGGTTGCACCCTACTTGGCAGGGATCATGGCCAGGCAGGCGGGACACCTCTTCGAGGTAGATGACGATCGTTGCTTCGGATGCGCTGCTTGCGTGGCCCTGTGTCCAGTCAACGCTCTAACCTTGGAGGGCTTACTCGTAATTGTAGATGAGCCAAGTTGCACCCACTGCGAGCATTGTATTCCGGCCTGCCCAGTTCATGCGCTATCCCTAGTCAGAGATGAGAAAAACCCTGTCT
>JAPOKZ010000018.1:0-20655 GCA_029977385.1 Methanobacteriota archaeon | reverse complement strand
GCAGTCGAAAAGGAAGCAGGGATTTGGGGCGTTTCTACGAGAGTTAAGCGAGTCGCTCAGTACTGCAATGAAGCTAGATAGACTTCCTTGGGAGAGCGATTCCCTACCAGGACCTCTATCATTCGCTGACATGTTGGTGAGGAAGGCCGCTGATGATGGAGTTGCATCCACTGTCTCCATGGCCAGAAAGGGGAGGGGGCTGGAGGCCTCAATGGGCTGGGCGTGGTTGGTAGTACACGATAAGACTGAGTCGGATGCATGGAGATTCGATGAAGAGAGCCGTGACAAGGGGGGAGATTGGGTCCCGGCTCTGAGGGCGCTCTGGGATGCTGCTAAGGCGCTTCTACTGGAAGACGATTTAGAGGCTGAAGCAGACTATCATTCTGCAATGGAGTGGTTGGCAGAGGTTAGCGGATCTGGTTCTCTTCCTTAGGTCGTTTTTCATATTTCATCGCTAGAATACTCGCGGAAACAACTCGTAGGCCTGATACAAGAAACCGACAGAGAATCCTATCATCCCCAAGCCGCAAATACCTAATGCAATTCTGTATGTTGTTGGAGATAGGGAACCACGAGTCCTGTCGAAGATGAGAGCTATGGCCATCTTGACAATTATAATCGTCACCAAGAAAGATACTGCATAGGCGACAGGAGCCAGTGGCTCCTCGTCTGCAGCCGATGCCATGAGGGGTCCCCCGATTAAGAACCAGAATACGTACACGTTCGGGTTCAGGAGATTGGTAATCACCCCTCTACTGAACGAGCCGGTGACCTCCTGTTGTCCGATATCGGAATCAGGAGGTTCTATTCTGAAGCAATCGAGGCCGAACCATAGTAGGAAGCAAGCACCCAGTACCGATATCGTGAACATCAGACTAGGCTGGTTGGCCACCCATCCAGATAACAGTACACTAATCAGAATTAGTGGTCCATCAGTGAATATTGGTGCTGATGCAGCCCTTGCACCTGCAGACCAACCGCCCGTTAGTGTCTCTCGGATTACCATGGTGAGAAGCGGGCCCGGCCTGACTCCCTCGAACAGGCCGAGTGCTATCCCGGCTACAGTCAGTTGCAAGATGAGGTCTGTTTGCATACACTAGCGCCTCGAATATATGGCAATCTTAGCCAGCAACTCCAGGATTTCTAAGTACAACCAGATGAGAGTGACCATCAGTCCGAACGCGGCTCTCCACTCCAATTGCTTCGGCGCTCCCATCTGGACACCCCTCTCAATAAAGTCGAAGTCTGCTACAAGGCAGAGTGCCCCGATTCCGATGACGAATAGTGAGAATGCTATTCCTATAGGGCTCGCCTCGTGGATGTAGGGAACTTGGAACAGTCCTGTGATCGCTCCAATTATAGAGAATAAGTAGATCAAAATGATAGCGAACAAGGAGGAGTATACCGCTATCGCAAGATTCCTATCCCACCTGATTAGACCTGCTCTGTAAATCGCAATCATTGCTGCAAGAATCATGAAGGTTAGGAATGCTGCAAGAACCCCGATTCCTGGGAGATCAAGTCCCACTTCTACGAGCCAGGTTAACCCCCCTATTACCAGTCCCTCTAGAGCCGCATATACGCAAATTAGCATCGGATTAGTAGAGCCTGAGAAAATTATAATCAGGGCCACAATAAAGCCTCCAAGTACACCGACTCCGATAAGAGGGATGCTCTCTGGCATTGAGAATGCGGTGGCCAGTGCAGTTGTGGCGGTAATCAGAAGGAGGAGTCCCGTTTTCTCGGCCACTCCCTCAATTGTCATCATATTGGACTCGTATCCCTCCCACCAAGGAGCGTCCTTGTATGCGGATTTATCGAACGTCGAGTCATTGAGTGCAGGGTTTCCGGATCGGTACATAGATTCCGGTTCTAGTCGGGGTTCTCAAGGCTTGGGATTGGTTAATTCAGACCATGCCGTTTAGATGTTGACCTGTGTAACTGCCGGGTTCTCTAGCCACCTCGACAGGGGTTCCTGCGACTACCACCTCTCCTCCTAGCTCTCCTCCCTCGGGACCTAAGTCGATTATCCAGTCTGCGCACTTGATGACATCGAGATGGTGCTCGATAACTATGACAGTGTGACCGTTTCGTCTAAGGCGCAGCAGGACTTCGATCAACTGATGGACATCTGATAGAGCTAGGCCAGTAGTCGGCTCATCCAAGATGTAGAATGTGTGCTTCCGAGGTGGCCTGTGGAGCTCTGTTGCTAGCTTGACTCGCTGAGCCTCTCCTCCGGAAAGCGTTGTTGCCGGCTGTCCTAGCCTGATGTAACCTAATCCAACATCCTGTACTGTCTTCACTATCCTGTGAATTCTAGGTTGTTTCTCGAAGAAGTCGCATGCCTCGTCGACACTCATCTCTAGGATATCGTGAATTGTCTTGCCCTTCCACTTGACCTCTAGTGTCTCTCTAGTGTACCTCTTACCCTTGCAGACTTCGCATGTTACCCAAACGTCCGGGAGGAAGTTCATCTCCAGTTTCGTTGAGCCGGCCCCGCTGCATGCCTCACATCTTCCTCCTCTCACGTTGAAGGAGAACTGTCCGGGCTCATACCCCCTCTCCTTTGCCAACTTTGTCTGAGAGAAAAGATCACGAATTGGTCCGAACGCTCCTGTGTAAGTTGCTGGATTAGATCGGGGTGTCCGTCCTATTGGCGATTGGTCGATCACTATCACCTTGTCAACCATTTCCAACCCGGTAATCCCGTCCATGGCTCCGGGCGTTGAGTCTGTTCCGTGAAGCTCTCTGAGAAGAGCAGGTGCTAGGGTCTCAGTGACCAAAGATGACTTGCCGGATCCCGAGACCCCGGTAACGGCTACCATGCAACCGAGGGGGATACTAACCTCGATATCCTGGAGGTTGTTCTGACGGGCGCCTGATATCTTGACCCACCGTTCCTCGTCAGGCTCTACTCTGTCTTCGGGAATGGGTATGGCCTCCCTGCCAGATAGATATGCTGCTGTCGGGCTCTCCTTGTTTCTTAGGAGGTCTGGGTAGGTTCCGCTAACAACCAATTGACCTCCGTCCTTACCAGCACCAGGTCCAAGATCGACCAGCCAATCGGCCTGCTTCATTGTAGCCTCATCGTGCTCTACGACAAGTAGGGTGTTTCCGAGATCCGTCAGCTCTCTTAGTGTCTGTAGTAGCCTGTCGTTGTCCCTTGGATGGAGACCGATACTGGGCTCATCAAGAACGTACATTACTCCAGTTAGTCGGGTCCCGATTTGGGTGGCCAATCGTATCCTCTGACTCTCTCCACCAGATAGGGTGTTCGCCCTACGGTCAAGTGTGAGATAGTCTAACCCTACCAAGGCAAGGAACCTGAGCCTAGACTCTATCTCCTTGATGATTTCCTTTCCTATGTACATGGAACGCTCGTCCAACCTCTCCGTTGATTGTACGGTGACGCTATCTGGAGCGTCTCTGTCTAGTTTGTCCCATGTGTCGTCCAAGCCCCCCAGTCTCCAATTCTGGACCACTGCTAAGGCTTCCAGAACACTGCAACTCGATATTCCGGGGAGGTTGACGCCTCCGACGGTGACTTTACAGACCGCATCATTCAGTTTGTCTCCACGACAGTTTGTGCAGGGCTCATCCGTCATGAACGAAGACAGCCTAGATCGTGTTCGTTCAGAACTGGTATCCTTGTACGTACGTGCGAGTCTTGAGAAGACTCCCTCCCATGGTCTGGACATTGTGTATGAGGACCCCTTCTCAGAGTTGAACTCGAAATTGATGACCTCCCCTCCTGAACCATTGAGCATGATGTCGCGACTATCCTCGTCCAAATCCCCAAATGGAACATCTGTGGGTATACCGAAGTGGTTGCATGTCTGAGTCATCTGGCTACGATACCAACCGGACATCATCGATCTTCGGAAAGGCCTGATGCACCCATCTCCTACCGTAGCAGTCCTGTCAATCACGAGATCATGAGAGAATGACCTCTCGACCCCTAGTCCCTGACATGTGGGGCATGCTCCCAAGGGATTGTTGAAGGAGAACACCCTAGGACTCATCTCTGGTAGAAAGGCTCCGTGGGTCGGACATGCAAACTCCTCTGAGTAAGCAATTACCTCGCCTTCTTGCGTCCTGAACCTCTGCTCCTCTGCGTTATCATCTCCGGGTTTGGGGGCGCTCAGGCTCTCCACGGCAACAGATCCGGCTCCGAGGCGTAATCCGGCCTCCACCCCCTCTGTTAGCCTCTGCCTGTTTGGCTGTGTGAGCAGCATCCTGTCTACTCGAACGTCGATATCGTGTCTCAGATTCTTCTCCAAGCGCGGGGGATCCTCGAAGCTGGCTTCCCTTCCATTGACCTTACCTGAAATGTATCCTTGGTCTACGAGAGCATTGAACAAGTCAGCATGAGTTCCTTTTCGGTTCCTTATTGCCGGACTCCAAATTGCTATCCCATGTCCCTCGAAGCGCCACATGACGTCGTCGACGATTTCCTGCACAGTCCTCCTGCTAACCTCGCGACCGCACTCAGGACAATGGGGGAGGCCGACCCTAGCCCAAAGAAGTCGCATGTAATCCATCATCTCGGTGACTGTGGCAACGGTCGACCTTGGATTATGGCTACCTTGCTTCTGATCGATGCTTATTGCCGGTGAGAGCCCTTCGATGGAGTCGCAATCTGGCTTCTTCATTTGTCCAAGGAACTGTCTGGCGTAGGAGCTCAGACTCTCTACATACCGCCTTTGTCCCTCTGCATATAGTGTGTCAAATGCTAGGCTTGATTTGCCGGATCCTGAAACTCCAGATATGACGACGAACTTTCCTCTCGGAATACTAACATCGATGTTCTTCAGGTTGTGGGTTCTCGCTCCCTTTACCTCGATCCAGCCTTCATCGGAGAAGCCGTTCTTCTTCTTGTCTGACATCGCGTCACCTTTCCGGAGTAATCAGTCATAGCGCGCTCCTTTGAAACCATGCCTGAGAAATCCACACAGAATGGAGCCGGAGTCGGTTTACCTAATTGTTGTGTGAGCCTTGAGTTTGAATCGAGCGCTCTTAGCGTTAGTGGCTAGATAAGCCAGAGGGCGTCGATTGTTTCCCCCTCTTGGCAGTCCGAATCTGGTGGGAGAAGAGAGAGGCCGTTGTGAGCTACCATGCTGTGGATATTGCCGCTTCCTTGGTGCGTTCTTGTCGAACCCAGCAGTTTGTCTCCCTCTTGCCTGATGGATATCCTCCTCATGCATAGCTTCCTTGGTGCTCCCTTCAGGGGTTCCTCCATCTCCACTCTAACCCTATTGGCAAGCCTAGGTCTGGACGCCTCATCGGAGCCCATACTAGATGACAACCATGGTGCTACAAGCACAGTAAAGACGATGTGGCTGCTAACCGGGTTTCCTGGAAGCCCGAAAATTGGTTTCTCCCTCCAAGAGCCGAAAAGAGGTGGTCCTCCTGGTCTAATCAATACCTTCCAGAATCTGATATCGCCCTCTTCCTCCATTATTCTGCGAACCATGTCCCATTCCCCCATGCTGACCCCTCCACTGGTAAGGATGGCATCACATGACTCCGCGGCTTCATCCAGGGTTTCCCTCAGACGATCCATGCTGTCGTTAATCAAATCGAACCTCCTGGGTATTCCTCCCATCTTCTCCACAAGTGATGACAGACCGAAGGTGTTTGACTCGTATATCGAGCTCTCTGAAAGGGGCTCCCCAGGAGGAGTCAATTCGTCTCCGACACCTATCACCGCAATATTGGGTTTCCTAACCACTCTGATGTTCGCATGACCCATTGTTGCTGCAAGAGAAACCGAAGCCGGAGTCAGAACGGTGCCAGCTCTCAAGGCCACAGTGTCTTGAGTTAGGTTCTCGCCCTTCCAGCGGATGAAGCCCGGTCTGGCCGGCCCGTCGATTGTTACTTTGTCCCCAACAATAGTAGAGTCTTCGACCATCACAATAGCATCCGCTCCCTGCGGTATGGGTGCACCGGTCATTATCCTGCAAGCTTCACCTGAATCTACCTTCGGGATTTCTTCGGAGCCTGCCTGGCTGGTTCCTACTATCCTCAATATGGCTCCTACTTCCTTGCAATCCGCCGCTCTTACCGCCCAGCCATCCATAGCCGAGTTGTCGAATCTCGGGTCATCAACCATCGAGCTTAGATTCTCGAAAAGAGTCCGCCCAGATGCCGTAATAAGCGGAATAGTCTCTTTTTCTCTTACTAGGGGGAGTTGGCTGGCCAAATCAATTGCCCGTTGAAGGGAGACCCCTACCTCCATGATCAACGAGAAGCGGTGGAGTTGAAGTGTCCTTCCCAAAGCGGTCCTCGTGGTTTCCACTGAGTTGGTGCTTGTTCTACTGGCCCTCTTCGCAGTGGCATCTCTGTACTCCTCGGTTGGACTCGGGGGTGCTTCGGGATACCTGGCTGTCTTGTCGATGACGACGTTTGCAGCATCGGAGGCGATTTGGCTCAAACAATATGCTTGGTCACTAAACCTGATTGTGTCCGGGATTGCCTTCTGGCACTACCACAAATCTGGTCACCATGTCAGAGATCTATCGGTTCCTTTCATCGCCGCAAGCGTGCCCATGGCCGCCCTTGGAGGGTTCATGTTGGTGGAAGGGGCCGTGTACGACTCGCTTCTATCGCTCGCATTTATCGTAGCGGCTTGGAGGTTGATTTCAGGCGATGCAGGGGTTAGCGAAACAGTCCGACCTAGTGCTACCAAGGCTGCGGTAGTTGGGGGTGGAATTGGCTTAGTAAGTGGAGTGATAGGCTTGGGGGGTGGTATCTTCTTACTGCCCGCCCTAATGCTCGGGAGGTGGGCTAAAGCGAAGGAAGCCGCGGCGACTACCGCCCTCTTCGTCTGGCTAAACTCTCTCGCTGGACTAGCCGGAGCGGGAGTCGCTGGAAGGCTTGATCTAGATCTTAGTCTTCTGATTCCTTTCGGAATAGCTGTACTGGCAGGGGGTTTGATAGGATCTAGGTATGGCTCCCAATCCTCCTCCCAGAAGGGTGTCAGAGCCATACTTGTGACAGTACTGATTCTTGCAGCAACTAGGCGAGCATTAGGAATTCTGTAATTAGGTTGAGTCGTGGTCCCGGAATTCAGTCGTCCATTACGTGACTGACTGCATTGTGGAAAATCGCCATTCCCTCTCCCTGTCCGTGCTCATTGACCTCTCTGGTCCATGTGGCTCCTAGCCACGTAGAGTGGTTTGCCTCTGGGTGTGGCATTAGGCCGAAGACTAACCCTGTCGGGTCACATACCCCAGCAACGTTCCTCCAACTCTGATTCGGAGAGATTGGGTAAGGAAGTATATCGTCGCTAGCACTGGGGTATTCATTAGATGGGTCAACGTACCTCGCGACCAACTGGCCTGACTCGGCCCATTTATCCATCAAGCTTGGGTTGTCCGTGACGAATTTCCCCTCCCCATGTCGAACCGGGACCCTGATTCGCTCGATCCCTCTTGTCCAGATACAGGGGCTCTTCGAGTCGAACTCCAGAGTTGCCCATCTATTCTCGTACCGTCCGCTATCATTGAGTGCTAGGGAGGCGGTCTGGGTTAGGGAGACTTCCTCGTCACCGGGAAGAAGGCCCATCTTCACGAGTACCTGGAAGCCGTTGCATATTCCAATTACGGGCTTCCCCTCCCTTACGAAACCCCTTACCTGATCCCTCAAACCGAAGCGAAGCCTGTTTCCCATGAGCCTGCCACTGCCTAGATGGTCGCCGAAGGAGAACCCTCCGGGTACTGCCATAATCTGGTAGTCTGATAGATCCAATTCCCCATTGACCAGCCGATTAACGTGAACTCTGTCTGCATTGGCCCCTGACATCTCGAATACGGCGATGGTCTCTGTCTCGCAGTTGATTCCGAAGCCCGACAGGACTGCTACCCTGGGAGTCATCAGAGCCCTCCTCCATGCAGTGTTGCCTTCCAAGAGTCCCTCATCTCCGACATTGAGCCCAAGAGGACTTTCTCTCCGTCTCTAGATACGGAGATGGTGTCGCCATCGGATACCGTGCCTAGATAGTGACAGCATACGCCTTTCATGGATTCCTGGAAGGCCTCCTTGTCAGGGGGTCTGACACTGACTAGTATCCTGCCGAGACTCTCTCCGAATAGGGCTCCCCAATCATCAAGATCCGAGCAATCTGACCGGAGTGGGGATATGTCGATCGAAGCTCCGGAGTCGGCTCCGAAGCAGCACTCCGCCAGGGCCACGGCCAAGCCACCGTCGCTACAGTCATGGGCGCTGCATACTAGTCCGCTCTTCATGGACGAAGTAAGAGCCCTGTAGGCTGACATGTTCCTCTCTGGTTCGATCTGCGGGACCGTCGCCCCTATCCCTCCTGAGCCCTCGTCCCTCAGCATGAATGCTAATTCGCTGGCGCCGAGTTCCTGGTGTGTCTCTCCGACTAGGAAGATCGCGTCTCCAGGCGTCTTGAAGTCCGACGAGACTGCTTTCCGGACATCTTCGTGGTTCCCGAGAAGGCTGAATAGCAGTGTTGGTGGGACGCTGATTTTCTCCCCTCCCATCATAGCGTCGTTCTTCATGGAGTCCTTCCCACTGATACATGGTAGCCTGTATGCCCTGCAGACATCATCCAATGCTCTATTCGCTCTCACTAGCTGGGCTAGTTTGTACCTTCCATCTGGAGTCTTGGATGACTCGATTGGATCGGGCCAGCAGAAGTTGTCGAGACCTGCGATGAGGTCCAGATCCACTCCCACGCATACAGCGTTCCTGAGCGCCTCGTCGACGGTAGCCGCCGCCATCGCGTAGGAGTCCAAGTCAGAGTATCTGGGAGCGATGCCATTTGAGACCACCAAGCCCTGAGTCTCTCCTTGGATGGGCGCTATGACCGCGGCGTCCCCTGGAGAATCATGGTTAATACCGCAGAAAGGCTTGATTACGCTCTGAGCGATTACCTCGTGGTCATAGGACCGGACCCACCATTCCTTGCTGGCTATGTTAGGCCTAGCGAGCAGTTTAGCGAGTACCTCGCCCATTCCTTGTTCGTCCAGTTCGGGGGTCTCTACGGGCATCTGAAACGGAGGGCTCCACTCGGACTCTAGATTGAGTTGCGGACATCCATCGAATAGGAAGTGAATGGGCAGATGTGCGACGGTAGTCTCTCCATGACTGACCACGAAGGCCCCTGAGTCAGTGAATTCGCCCACTGCTGTGGCTTCGACCTCATGTAGGCTGGCTAGGGCCTCGAACTTCTCGCAGTCTTCCGGTCTGACCCCAACAGTCATCCTCTCCTGGGACTCAGAGACCAGTATCTCCCAAGACGAGAGGCCTGCTTGCTTGAGGGGAACTCGACCTAGGTCTAGCTCGGCACCACCTGTCAGTTCCGCCATCTCACCGACGCTGCTGGAAAGGCCTCCTGCACCGTTATCTGTTATTACCTGAATTAGACCCTCGTCCCTTGCCTCCAGAATCATGTCTAGCATCTTCTTCTGGGTGATGGGATCTCCTATCTGAACTGCTGAGCTAGGGCTCTCTTCGGTAAGTTCGAGGCTGGAGAACGTCGCTCCGTGTATTCCATCGCTTCCAACCCTTCCCCCTACCATGTAGACGATGTCGCCCGGCTTTGGCGTCTTGATGTGGCTCTCTCTTCCATCTGCCAGAGTACGGGGCATGATTCCAATTGTGCCGCAGAAGACTAGGGGTTTCCCAATGTATCTCTCGTCGAACACAATTGCTCCATTGACTGTGGGAATTCCTGACTCGTTTCCGCCTGATCTTACGCCTGAGTGGACCCCTCTGAAAACTCTTGAGGGGTGGAAAAGCCCTGGAGGAATTGTTCCGGAGTAGTCAGGAGGCCCGAAGCAGAAGACATCGGTATTGGCGATTGGCCTAGCTCCCAATCCCGTTCCGAGGATATCCCTGTTCACCCCTACAATTCCTGTTATGGCGCCTCCGAATGGGTCAAGGGCACTGGGGCTGTTGTGCGTCTCAGCCTTTATGCACACGCTCCATTCATCATTCCATGAGATGACGCCCGAGTTATCATGGAATATGCTCAGTAACCAATCTACCTCTTTTTGGATATCTAGTGTTGGCTGCATTATGTGAGTCTTGAAGAGTGAGTTGATTCTAGTATCCTCACCTGTTTCTTTGTCCACATGTCTTATCTTTGCAGCGAATATCTTGTGTGAACAGTGCTCAGACCATGTCTGAGCTAGACACTCTAACTCTGCATCTGTTGGTCTGTCGGGTTGTAGTCCATGCTCTATCCTTTCAGCCCTGACAGATGGATCTCTGTAGTGGCCCTGGATGGCTTTCATCTCATCCAAGTTTAGAGCCAGTAGCCCCCTTTCGCTAATTCCAAGGAGTTGTTCATCACTAACCTCCAAATCTATCGTCGCTGGTTCCTTGAATTCGTTTGGAGGTGCGTCTGGAAATTCAAGCTCCGGCCAGCGGCCAGTTGAGCATCCATCTCTATCTGCCACCGATGCTCTTTCGATCATTGGGTTGTGCAGTGTTTCTGCCAACTCTGATGGTGAGACGCTTTCTTGTACACCCCAGAACGCATAGGTCCTGTACGTTGCTACGCTAGCATCTTTCTGCTCTGGGAAGAGAGTCGTTAGACCGTCCAATCCCGCTTGGGCGGAGTTGTCCGTTACACCGGGCTTGAATCCTATCTGAATCGCTATCTCAGGTGCGTCGGAGAAGTCGTCCAGTATCCTTGAGCCGTTTGCGGCTAACTCAATCACCGGGTCTGCAAACAGGTCGTAAGTCAGGGTTTGTGCCTGTTCGTCCGAGATAGTGGACCTAACCTGATATCCTATGATGACCCTTACCGAATCTACAACGATTCCATGGTCGGCCTTTAGCATGGAGCGGATGTTCTCCCCCCTAGAGTCAGGAAGTCCTTCCAGATTCTTGGTAGTGACTTCGAATAGTCTAACGTGTTTTTCAGAAGACATGTGCTCACCTATGCTAGTACAGCTACGCTGATTCTCCAACCAAGCCACGCTGCGAGTGGTGCTAAGAGATTTAGTGCGATGTAAATCAGGGCTGTCGATGGGTTTCCCGACTCGATGAGTCTCACGGTCTCAACCCCGAATGTTGACATCGTTGTGAACCCCCCCAACATACCAGTGCCGAATAATAGAAGAGTCTCGGTTTGTAGAGTTCCCGCCATCATTGCCCCCAGTACGAAGGCCCCAAACAGATTGACTGTTATTGTCGCCCATGGCACCTCAGACGCGCCTCCTGTGGGCATCGCCTCTGACACACCCCACCTGGCTACTGATCCAATTGCGCCACCAACGCCTACCAATACGGCTGGATGCATGACGCGTGCGAGAACTGGCGGGGCTTGATATTTCTTGGAAGAGGAAAGACTTGACATAGAGGAAAGTACGGGACTAATTGATGAAAGCCGAGGAAGCATGGGGGCCTAGATGGGACAACTGCGCTCATCCTCTTTCACATCAGTTCATGACAATAGCCTGCGAAAAGGAGTCTTTAGTTGTCTTAGCTGCAGACTTGCCGACCATGCAAGAAATCGTTCAGATGATAGAAGCGGTTGGCGATCATGTTTGCGCTCTCAAGACCCATGTAGACATGGTTGAGGATTTTAATTTAGAAGACTGGGGTGCTGTTGTTGATGCTGCGCGTTCGAAAGGGATGCTGCTGTTTGAAGATCGGAAATTCGCTGACATCGGGAGGGTTGCCAAGACACAGATGGGGGGACTATACGATATCCGCGAATGGTCTGACTTGGTTACGTCTCACAGTGTCAGCGGGCCCGATGTAGTAGATGGGATAGCAGAAGCATGGGATGAGGTGGAAAGAGTGGGGGGTGTCTTGCTTCTCGCTCAGATGTCTAGCTCTGGAAACCTACTCGAAGGCTCATACGCTGACAAGACTCTGGAAATGGGGACAGCCTCGCCGCATGTTATCGGCTATATCGGGAACGGGAGCAGACCACCCGACTTGAAGGAGTTGAGGAGCAAGGTCGGAGAGGGAAAGATGATTTGGACTCCTGGGGTGAATATTGACTCACAAGAGGGTGTTCTGGGTCAGAGATATGGGAATCCTTCAGAAGCAGTAAGAGCTGGATCAGACGCGATAATTGTGGGCTCTGGAATTCACAGATCCGCAGACCCCCTGTCTGCAGCCAGGGAATACGCATCGACGTCTTGGTTCGCACTGCTGGAGAGGTAGGATGGACTATGCGAGCGTTGCGGCCTGGGGCTGCAATGGACTCATCATTCTAGCAGTAGTATCATACATCGTCTTTGAGGTACTGAAGAGGTGGAGGGTGGGACTAAGGCTTTCTTCATTGGATGAGAGTCTCCTGCATGACGAAGTGGTCACAGTGGAAGTCGTGACAGATGCCCCTCATGGGAGCAGTTTTGTTGCCGGCGCGGTAGCAGAGTTCGTGGAAGACGGCAAGAAGCTCTAGATTTCAACAAGTCCTAGGTAAAATACGGCTCCTAATCCAGCAAGTACAATCACAGTGAATGTCGCTAAAGCCAGTTTCCTGCCCCTTTTCCTCTTCGGCGCTGGTGGCTCCGGTAGTGGTGGTAAATCAGCGGGAGGAGGTTCTAGTGTCTCGGAATTATCGCCGATTGATGGCAGGGGGGGCAGTGGGGGTAGGTCTTCCGCTTCCTCCTCTAAATCAGGATAGAGAGCGTCTAGATCCGCCAGCCCGGGAGCTTCGGGAATAGGCCCGTTCATCATTACCCATTTCTGATCAATATCGCCCCTAGTGAGGGGCGTGACTAGAACTGAAACGGCTCCTGCGGAATATGCCGCATCGTTGGCCTTAGCGAGCCGCGACTTGCTGACAACAAATATCACCCTCGCGTTGGGGTCGCTCTCTCGAATCTCCAGAGCGGCAACGTGTCCATCCATTGTTGGAAGGTTTAGACCTAGGAAAACCATGTCAGGCTTTATTCTGACATACTCGTCTACAGCCATATCCCCGTCATCACAAATCTCAGATCTCCAACCCCTTTGGCTCATTATCGACCTCAGTCTACTAGCCGTGATTCGATTCTCATGAACAATAAGAGCGGTGGGCTTCACCTCTGGGTCCATGTAGTGTCACAGGGGTTTCACTCAATAAGGAGGTGGTCGATAAGTTACGAGAGGAGCTGGTCTACTAGCCAGTTCGGATCGAACGGCTCTAGGTCGTCGTAGCCCTGCCCTGTTCCTGCCAGTACAATAGGCCTGCCAGTTGCATGAGAGATAGAAAGAGCGGCCCCTCCACGAGCATCGGTATCTAGTTTACACAGAGCGGCACCATCGAAGGTCAGCCTTTTCTGGAACTCGACCGCCTGGGTCACAGCATCGTTACCGGCAAGAGCATCTGCTACGAATATCACCAGATGGGGTTTTGTCACTCTGTGTACCTTCTGAAGCTCCTCCATCAGGTTGGCCTTGTTCTGCATTCTTCCAGATGTGTCGATGATTACCACCTCGTCTCCCTTGGCCCTGGCGCTCTCAATAGCGTCTCTGGCTACAGCAGCAGAATCTCCACCTCTCTGGCTCTTGATGCACCTGACCCCCAGACGTTCTGCGTGTGCTGCTAGTTGGTCTATTGCTCCCGCTCGAAATGTGTCCGCAGCAGCGAGAACAACGCTGAACCCCTGGTCATCCAGCCTCTTTGCTATCTTGGCTGAGGTCGTGGTCTTGCCAGTACCATTGACGCCCACCATCATAACAACTACAGGAGTATCAGTTGAAACTAGATCCCGTATAGTCTTGTCAAAGTCCCAGTATCCAGACCGGAGAAGAGAGAGGAGTGCTCCCCTGAGTGATCTTTCTACCACCTCATCCAATGAAGCTCCGCGACCTACCCTAGAACCGATAAGATGGGCCCGGAGGCTGTCGATTAGATCAGAAGATGCATCATGACCCATGTCGAAAGAGAGTAGTTCGTCCTCTAGGTCCTGAAGAATAGAGTCCAACACACGGCCTCCGCTAATTACCATCCCCCCTTTCTTTGTTTGGTACTCTGAAATATCGATTTCAAACTTCACATCCGATTGAATCAGCCTCCTTCCGGTGGTCGAATCCATTTCGCCGCTTTCCTTTGGGTGGGACTTCGGTCTTTCAGAAGCTCTTAGTGCCATATCTCTGGCTGCTAGTTTCCTTTCCTTGGAACTGGTCGGTTTTTGGAATGGATCTTCTAGGTCGGCTTCGAATTCATCCCATTCACTTTCGGAATCAGTGTAGTGGTTTCCATCATTCCTGGAGTCTTTTTCCTCCTCTACTTTCCTTATTTCTGCTTCCAGTGTTTCTCTCTTTTGAAGTGCATCCTCTGCTTCTGCGGATCCATCCTCGGCAGTTAGTCCGATTTCCTGATCGGCCTGCTTGATCTTCTTGCGAAATCTGTCGAAGAGCCCCATGGTCAGTCCTCAGTCGTCAAGGGTTAGCTCTGTTCCCCTCTTCCTTCTAGTCTTCCTCTTGGCAGGGACATCTGTTGATTGGTGTTTTTCGTTTGATATATCCTCGGAAGGAGGCTGTGCTGCCTCCACGGTGTCATTGAACTTGGTAGCCAGTTCGACCACGTGTTTTTCCAGTTCTTCGTACTCCTTTCTTAAGGAGGTCAGTATTTGGTTCAATTCCTCATTTCTCTTACTCAGAATCTCGGCTGCCTCTTCTCTAGTCTTCTCGGCCTGGACCCTGCTGCCGATATCAATAACTGCTCCTGCGTCGGCCGGTATATCGGCAACGAGTTGAACTCCTGCTCCGAGAGGAATCATGGCGCCTTTGGCTCCATCTTGCGATATTGACTGGAGGGCTTCCAAGGCATGTCCTTGTTCCAGCTTTATTCCTTCCAGGTTACGAACCTGTTGCTCTAGAGATTGGAGCCTGTCCCGGTTAACCTCAACCAATTGGGCAATCCTCTGAAGCTCCGTCCTATCTGGCTCGGTCATGCTCTACGGGACGCAGGGAGTGCAATGAATGCGTCGCCGCGATTGGTCTTTGTCACTTTCAGATTTCAAGAGGGGGCTACTCCCCATCCCAGATTCCTTCTGAGATCATGAAATCCATCACCCTCTCTGAGACATTGGCTCTATTGCCTCCTCTCACACCTGTGGCAGAGACCTCGAAAACCTCGGCAGGGATGTCCTGTGCTTCTCTGACCTCGTAACCCACCTTCCGACCGTAAGAAACCGCCTCGATGTCTGGCATTATCCATGCCTCCACATCTTCGTCTACGTATCTGTGCTCAATCATTCTCTTACGGAGGAGGGCGGAGTATGGGTCCTTCTCTGAAACCGGGGTATCTCTAATACCCACTATGACCCTCTTGCCTTGGTCTAGCTCCTGCTGAATCAACCATTCGTGACCTACATGCAATGGCTGCCAACGGCCCGGTAGCAAGACTGCCTTACTTTTCTCGAAGAGATGGGAGAGTTGGTCCACCATGTCATCGACGGTGTGACCGTCCTCGCCGCTCGAGTCGAGTGTGAAGTGGGCGCACTTGGGTTCATCGAACGGATCTGAAATGCCTGTGAAATTTGATATCTCGCCGGATCTGGCCTTGGCGTAAAGTCCCTTTACATCCCTTTGCTCGCACACCTCTAGAGTGGTGGAGACGTGGACCATAACAGAGTCTTCTGGTAGAATATCCAGAATCTTCTCTCTGACGTTCTCGTAGGGTGTGATGAACGAGCATATCACCGGAGTGTGCTTGGAGAGTAATGTTGCCATCTTTGCAATCCCGAGGAGGTGTCTTTCCCTTCCCTCTCTGGAGAAGTCTTGGTTGGAGAAAAAGTCCCTGATGGTATCCCCGTCCAGAAGCTCGGCCCCAAACCTTTCACACGCCGCCTCCGCAATAGTCGTCTTTCCGGCTCCTGAAAGCCCAATTAGCCATACTACCTTGTTTACCATGTTAGAACCCTATCTAGCCCGGCGACTCGCGTCGGTCATTTAATCCTGATTCTGAGACCAAACGTCGTTCCACTTGGTGCTGCAAGCTACCAAGAAGTATGGATTCAGAACATCATCGACCAAATCATAGTCCAGTGGCTCGCATACCGGGGAAAGGACCACCCCCCCTGCTGCTTCCACAACTGCGTGAGCTGCAGCGATATCCCAGCACGAGGTTGGGCCGAACCGAGGATATAGATCGGCTGAACCATCTGCAACTATACATGCCTTGAGAGAAGAGCCCATTCTTACAAGTTCGTGCTCTCCAACGTCTTTCGCGAATTTCTCGTCCTTTTCTGCCCTGTGGCTTCCACTGGCCACGAGTCGCGTTGGTGAGGCTATATGTTTGTTCACAGATATTGCCGAGGTATCGGAGTCGACCTGTCGTGTAGCCGGAACATCGACACCCCCGAACCAAGTTGTTCTATTCGCAGGTGCGTGAACCACACCGAAAATTGGCTTCCAACGGTACCTCTCCCTCTTCATCAGAGCTATGTTTACGGTAAACATTCCATTTCTTTTGATGAACTCCTTCGTTCCATCGAGTGGATCTACTAGCCATGCTAGTTTGCTTTGGTTTGGATCGCCTACTCTTCCCTCTTCGGAGACCACTGGAATTTCTGGATCGATAGTTTCCAAGCCTCTGATGATGGTTTGGTGTGCCGCCAAGTCTGCTTTGGTGAGGGGCGAGTTGTCTTCCTTCGATTGCACCTCAATGTCGTCCGATGAGTGGTAGACCTCCATTATCGCCGAGCCTGCCTCGATGGCAATTCCTACGATTTCTAGATGGTCGAATTGCATAGGGTCCTCCCTAGAAGTCTTCGAGCTCATCGGCGTGTTCTTCGAGTTTCTTCCTCGCTTCCTCACTCAAGTAGAACAAGAAAGGATCCTCGTCACCCATGATTTCCTTCCAGGAGGACATTGCCCTAGCCCAAATCTCCTCTCTCGAATTCCAATCAAGCATCCTATCTACAAACTTGCAGTACCTCTGAATCTCCTCATCCTCCGGGGCAACCCTACGGAGAATCTCATTTGTCTGAGCAACGACTATTCCCCAAGTTGGGTTCAGTTTGTAAGTCGTGAAGGGGTTCCTCTCTTGGTTTACTGTAATGTGATCTCTCCAAAGGCCGAATGTAACGTCATATGAGAAGCCAACGATCAGTACAATGCCGAGAACTAGGGCTGCGATGGAGATCAGGCCTATGTACGTCATTGGGACGAATAGCATCGTCTGATCGGAAGCAAATCTCCATGAAACGTAAGGCCAAACCAGAAGTGTAATCGTGGCAGTCCAGAAGCCCAAGCTAATCATGGCTTGGCTTTGCTGGATACGCCAATATTGGCGCATTGCCCACTTCTTCATATTGGGGCCTCCGGAGCGTCGGCTTTCACAATTACTCACTTAGGTACGGGTAAAACGGCGAAATAGCCGCTACTCTTCCTCGCTCTTGGTTTGAGGGCTTATGCGATTAGAAGTGCCGAAGTGAGCGACCACCGTAGGTGCTGTTGATTCGGAGGGATCTACCTCGGATATATCGTCGATAACAACGAATCGTCTAGTTACCCTGTGCCTACTACCAAAGTTGGACAATACCCGTTCCATCGCGTCTTCCTTGTTTGCTGCGACTACATCGACTGAGTATGGTTGATCCCTCTTCCCTGCCCTGAACGAGCCCGTCGCTCTGAATGCCTTCATGGCGCGGCCGAGATAGGGCCCTGATTTAACCGAAGCGGGTGAGTAGTTCCTCAAGGTTCAAGTGAGCGTGGGTTTGGTTGGTTACGAGCCAGCATGACCGTGAACACCCCCACAAAGGATGATGCGCGTGGTTTGCGGGAGCGTTTAGAAGATATTCCACGAGGGAGGCTTGTAGACGAAGTAGTATCCAGATGGGACGATATGATTCGTCTGGAGGGTGAGGTCGCAAGCCTCAGGCGTAGAGTAAGAGAAGCAGAGTTGGTGGCGAGGGGTTCGGGTACCGACGGGGCGATGCTAAGCGATTTGGAGGAGAGGTTGCGTGTAGCTGATTCGAGAGTTAGGCAGTTAGAGGGCGTCTTGGAAAACGAGAAGGCTCGTAGAAAGGGGGCCGAGGCCGATTCTGGCAGACTCTCTGAACTACAGGAAGAGAATTCGAGGCTCCTGAGGAACGAGGAGGAATTGTTGATGCTGGTTCTGGATATGGAAGCCCAGATAGAGAGACTATCGAAGTCGTAGAAATTTTCTCATTCCTCAGATTCGTCGACTTGAGAGATATCTGTGTCGTCTTCATTGTCGTCTTGCGAACCTGTTAGTAGGCCAGCGATTCCTACAAGGGTTCCGAATGCCTTTCCCCATCTTGGTGCAGGTTTATCAAATTCCGGCAAAAGGTCCTCAATCTCTGGAAAGAACGGTTCTATCTCCCTATTATCGAACCACATCGATCCGCACTTCAGACAACCGTCAATCTCTATCGACGATTCCTTGCTTGTAGGGACTGGTCCCTTGACCATCTCGCCTTGGCAAGTTGGGCAGCGGTATCCGGCGCTCTGGCCGTTGAAGACGCCATTGCGAAGGTTTCTCAGGGATGTCTGTCTTATGTTGCCATTAAGCCACCTGTCGCTGGCCAGGATTCCGAAGCAGTAACTACAGTGGTGCATTTGTCCTGACACCACGTCACCATGAGCGTCCATCTCGGAGTTGCAGCAGGGGCATGTGGCCTCGGACACGCTGGTGGAGATGTGGCTACAGGTTTGAGGCTGTCTGAGTTTTGTTCAATTCTCCAGGCCTTTTATCAGATCCGTCAGTACCGCCTGAAGTTCGCTGGCATCATCATATTCCTCGGTGATATTGCCGGTGATAATCCAGTCCGCTCCTGATTCGGATGCTACTCTCGCAGCCCTAGCGTCCCTGATCCCCCCACCTACAATAATGGGTAATTCGCATGACTCTCTAGCTGTTTTAATCAAATCGGGGTTGACAGGTTGGTCTGAGCCGCTTCCAGCTTCCAGATAAAGCAACCTGAATCCTAGAAATTCAGCGGCCATTGAGTAGGCAGCCACTCTTTCATAGTCGTCAGATAGTATCAGATCGGCCTTTCCCACCTCTCCTGCCTTACCGCCTGGCTCACAAATGAGGTAGCCCATGGGAACAGGCTCAATTCCCGATTTCTTGACAAAAGGAGCCCCGCGTACCTGCTCACCGATTAGGAATCTGGGGTCTTTGGAGTTCATCAGCATCATGAAAGTGATACCATCTGCTGCAGGTGAAAGTGCAGCAGCTCCTTGAGGAAATAGCACAACAGGAATCTGATTGGGGTCCTCGATGGAGTCGGAGTCTTGGCTGGAAGCCCAAGTGACTAGCTCTAGTGCCTCCTTTATTGCCACAATTGTTGCGTGAACATTCTCCATATCCGTATCCGAAGATCCGCCTACTAGAATCATCTGTGAGCCAGCATGCGCAGCTGCCAGAGCTCGGTTTGCTGCAATATCGGGTGTCTGATCAGCAGGATCAATGACTATGGCGTGCCTTGTTCCTTGTGCTCTTTCACACATGTACTGACTTAACAGGCCCATACTCACTACCTACTGACTAGAGGTTCTCTGTATTATTGTTTCAATAACATTTTCAGCACGTTCCTTCCCAATTCGAACTTGATCATCAACGAATGATTCGGGGTTCCTGCCATTCCACACCATAGTCTGAAGCCATTTGCCATTCTGTTCGTGCTGGTGTCTGTCCCATGCTTCTGTGGTTCCGTCTGACCTAGACCCCTTCAGTGGCGTTTCGGGTGCATCATCGCTCCTACATACGGCCCCAAACCACTGCGGCTCGCTGCTGGTATCTTCACCGAAATCTAGTATGTAATCGAAAGTCAGTGTCGCCTCACCGAGTGGCCCTGCTCCAACAAAGTCAACAGACTCGTCCGAGACATTCGTTACTCTGGTCCTCAGGTGGAAAGTGCACCCCCTCTTCGATAGCTGTATTCCCATTGCCTTCAGAAGCCACGAGCCCCTCACTGCAGTTGAAGTTGGTTCGGGAGTCTGTGAACCCATTTCTGAAATCCAGTGGCTTGGACATGGAGGCCAGGAGGATAGCAAACCCGGTGTTTCATCCACGAGACCTATTTCTGCTCTGTCGGTAATTACTTGGATATCCATATCAGTCTCCAAATCCAAGGCGTGATGTGCTGCAGATACGGATGCAAGATTATCACCGAGGATGATCAATCTGATCATGCGGGCACCCCATAGACAGGGTTTTTCTCATCTCTGACTAGGGATAGCGCATGAACTGGGCAGGCCGGAATACAATGCTCGCAGTGGGTGCAACTTGGCTCATCTACAATTACGAGTAAGCCCTCCAAGGTTAGAGCGTTGACTGGGCACAGGGCCACGCAGGCAGCGCATCCGAAGCAACGATCGTCATCTACCTCGAAGAGGTGTCCCGCCTGCCTGCCCATGATCCCTGCCAAGTAGGGTGCAACCTCAATGTTACCCCCCAACCCCATTACTTCCACTAGAATATGTAAAATCAATTCAGATAATGCAGTATTATTGTAAAAAAAGTAAGGCCAATGCAGCCGTTTGAAGTTCTTTCGCTTCCGAACTATAATGGTTTAGAATAGAGTAAAAGTTGAGCGAACAGCTCTCTGACCGAGTAGACTGGAAACATAGGGGTAGGTAGGGTCTTCTTCATATCCCGGGGGCCACTGGTTATCGCGTGGTACTATACACAGCCGGCTCATCATCCACTTACCCGGAGAACCCCCCCGAAGAAGGAATCCGATTCCACTTCCTGGGAGG
>JAPOKZ010000048.1:0-7740 GCA_029977385.1 Methanobacteriota archaeon | reverse complement strand
TACATCTTGGTCTCAGGATAATCACAAACAGGGCAGTGAAGCGGCTCTCCGGTTTTAGGGTGGAGCATGACCTCTCCATCGAGGTTCACCTTCTTCTCAGCGATATCCCTGCATATAGGACAAGCCTTACGCTTATCCCACTCATTCGCTGTTATCTTCTCGTCCATACTTTAGCCTCATATCTTGTTCTTCGATTGCTTCGAACATGGCGTTCATCAGGGTAGTCATGGCTAGAAAAGCCACTCCCCTAGCGTCACCGTCGTACTGTAATGCAAGTGAACCATCAGAAGAACCTGCGGCGAAGATGAAGTCCTCTACCCCGAGTTGTCTCAATTCCTCAGCAAAGGCGCTGACCTTCGCCATGATTACCTCATCTGTCATTCTTAGACCCCCTCAATGCCTTTACTAGGGACTTTATCTTCGTCTCCACTTCCCCTTCGAACTTGTAGTACTTGTAGGTCTCTGCAATAGTCCTGATTCTAGCGACATAGGAAGCAGGGTTCTCCATCCAACGGTCATAGTTCTTATCGACCATAGCAGTGAGTTTTCTCTCTTGCTCGACAAAGCACCCATGACATAGGACGATTGCGTTCTTCGCGAGTCTGTACTTGACCACTTCTTCGACCTCCTCCCATTGCTTGGAGGCATAGTCATCGGCACGCCCGACCACTTCTTCTGCTGTGAACTCGTCATAGATAGCCGGTTCGAGAACGTGGCTTCTAGTAGGGCGCTTACAGATGTTGCACTCACCATAGGGGGTGGCTACATCCTCTCGGATGACTCTCGGCATGAGGGTGGCTTCTTGAACATCGTAATAACCGATGCGCTACCCAAATCCTCAATACGAAGACTGCGGTGGTAGGGTCGTGTCGGACGAAGTGGATGCAACGGTCTACGGTACAATCAACTCCAAGAGAGTGCCGATTAATGCCTTGAGACATGGCGACCACACATACTCCCTGCAAACCACCGAGAGGGGTCGCTCCCACTTCTCTCCGGATGTCGATGGGCTAGGACACAAGAGGCTGGCCCCGACCAACTACTTGGGTGGTGGAGCCTCTAGGGGAATCGCTCACAGACTCTCCGACTTGCTCGGGGGAGATGTCAAGGCTCTGAAAGGGATAATCATGAAGACGGATGCGGCCAACGATGTGACTCTATACATAGGCGGACTGACCATGGGCTCAGAAGCACATGGCGACCTTGCTACCCATCCTCAAGGCATCCCGCTTAATCCGGGAGAAGCATTCTTCATCGATATAACTAGACTATCTAGCCTATATGTAATATGTGGAACTAATCCAGTAGGAGCATCGGGATATTATGCTAATACGTCGTATAGTACTAGTGATACTACAATAGCGATAGACGATACTAGTGGCTCAGGTGGTTCTGCGCCCAGTTCTAGCGTTACCACTACCAACTTCCCCGTAGGCTCCATCGTCTACAAGAGCGACGGCACTAAGATAGGTGTAGTCGCTTCGACAGGCGCAGGGTCTATCACATTCACATCTACATTGGAAGTAGCGTTAGGAAATACCGACCAATTATACACCAGTCAAGTGTACCTCTATTGGATGGACATGTGAAAAGGCTCAATACGACGACCTCAGTGGTAGAGTCGTGTCAGACCCTGTGGACGCTAACTTAGCAGTCGATATTGGCGGGAAGAAACGCTTTATCAGTGCTGATTACTCTCCATTCGGAGACACCTCCCTCCTAGTCACCCAAAAGGGTAGGGGAGAGTTCTCGGGCAACAAGCATCGGAGAACGACAGTAACCAACTGGCTAGGTGGGAACCAGTTAGCCGGCGGTATATCGTTCAGCAGGTATGTGCTAACCCCCTTGACGGCTAGACTCCAGTCTGACAGTGGCTCAACGACCCTCAACCTCCAGTGGGACACCACCGTAGAGAGTTACAATCTGTCTAAATACACTAGAGACCCTCTTTCGACCATCCACGGCGATGAGTTGTTCTTCCTAGGAAGCGGAGACAACGGGGTCACGTTCGGGACCTTCCAAAGCCTAGGGACATACAAGACAATCACAGAGAGCACTGTCGACGGAGTGCGCAGGGTGCAGTATGAAATGAATGCGGGAATAGGGGGAGACCTACTCGCTGGCGAGAAGATATACGTCGCTAACTTCCAACCCGGAGGCCCTTACACCCTCAGTTCAGGTGGAGCAATTGACACCCCCAGTTCGGGACTGAGGAAATACTCAGGAGTGTCCGTGTCCGGTGGCTCAGGGACAGGGGGACAAGCAGACATTACCTTCACCTCATCCACCGGTTTGATTACAGAGTTGGCATTACACACTAGATTCGTTAGCCCTATCGTTGGAAGTGGATACGAGTTGGGGGATGCGTTGACGTTCACAATCACCGGAACAACTCCAGCCTACACTGGTGGGGGAGGTAGGATAGTCTCGCTAACAAGCGATAATCTGAACCTGACAGGAATCGCTCAACAACTAGTGGAACTGGTTCCTGAGTTGAACGGGAAGGGGGTAAAGGCCCAAAAGGGATTCATGCTCAAGGCCGACCATAGGAACACACCTACGATATTCATAGGAGGGCCAACCATGCGCAATCTGACAGGAACTCAGATAAACCAATATCCCGAAGGAATCCCTCTAGGACCAGCAGATTCATTTTTCATAGACGTCACGGAGTTGTCGCAGATATACGTGATAGCCGACTCTGACCCCGATGGCGTCTACTCGTACATTTACTGGATGGATATGTAATGGGATATATTTCAGTTGGAAGGCCGTTGGTTGATTCGGATAACGACGGTACCGTAGATGGTATTCTCAACCGGCTCAATGCCGGTAGCGGAATGGACATAACCTACTCGGCCAGCACGGGAGTGCTTACGCTAGCCGTAGATGAATCGGAACTCTCAGGGAGCGGAACGACAGTTACCTACTCGACAGGAACCCCATCTGATGGGACAGGCTCTAACGGGGGCTTGGCGATTGACGTCACCAATGGGGACTTCTACCGAAAGCAATCGGGCTCTTGGGGACTCTTGGACCAAATACCAAGTCTGAGAAGGACTAGGATGTTCACCGCAACCTACGCAACCAGCAGTGGATTCGCTGCTGGTAAGTTCACCTTGGACGGGGAGTATTACTTCTTTGCGACATCCTTCCCGAACTGCTCGACCGCAGCCGAGGCAGAGACCTACGTCAACAACTTGGGCTACGGCCTGAACAGTAGAATCATTTTTTCCCAAAGAGACGACCCGAAGGACATCTCCGTCTTTAGAGCGACTTCGGGGACAGTCTACACCCAAGGCGACTCCGGCTTCAGTGGGAGCGGAACCTCTTCTAGCATAGGTTTCGACCTAGAGAAGGAGTCAGGGCAAAACCTAGCGAACGGTGTGGTTTACACCGTTGAGTTCCTACCTAGGATGAACATAGAGCACAAGACCAATGGTTCTGTTTCCATACAGGAGATGAACCTAGACAACGTCACCTACACCTTCACAGGAGACGGCGACACTTCAACCGAGTTCGTAATCGCCAATCTAGATGTATCCACATACAGGTCGGCGAAATATCACATACAGGTAACCAACGCCACTGACTCGAGTTATCAGGTCTCGGAAGTGATGCTAATTCACAATGGGAGTGCTTCTAGTATCAACGAGTATGGCCTAGTTTATAGCGACAGTCCGCTTGCGAACGTTAAGACAGACGTCAACGGCGGGAACGCAAGAGTTATCTTGAACAACGTTGGGGACTCTGACAACTACACGGTCAACGTGGCCGTTAAAGCATTGACAACGTGAGGGAAAAAACATGGCAAATGCGAACTTCCGTGTTAAAAATGGGCTTTACGTTGTCGAGGACACCAGTTCGTCAGGTAATCTCACCCTTCTAGATGGTGAGGTAAAGAGCGACGCTGATTTGACCATCAACCCTGATGCCGTTTCGGGGGCAAATACCGCCGGAAACGACATGATTATTCGAGGCGGCGCGGGAACAGGAACAGGTAACGGCGGAGACATTATTTTCAAGGTCGCGGATAGTACCGGCGCTTCAACGGGTAGCACCCCTAATTCTCACGGAACGACGGCGCTTACGATAAACCAAGTTGGAACTGCAACCTTCGGAGCCGGTATAGTTGTGCCAAACGACAGCGGCATAGGTTCGGCTGGCGATGGAAGTGCAATCCAAATAGCCTCCACTGGGATAGTTACGTTCAATGACAATATCAGGCTACCAAACACAGCGACCATCGGACCAGCAGGGGACAATGACGCCATTCAACTAAACATCGGAACAACGGTCTTCACATCAACGGAGGCAACGACTTCTACGACGACAGGTGCAGTCACCGTTGCTGGAGGCCTTGGAGTAGCCGCCGACATATCTGTTGGGGACGACATTTTTATGATATCCGACGGGGCTCAAATAAAGTTTGGAGCCACCGCAGCATCCCCCGATGTTGTTCTGACACACGTTGCAGACCAAGGACTACAACTTACGACACCGCTACAAACTACTGGCACTAGACCCATTTTCGAAATCTACCAAGACAATGCCGACAACCTTGGGGGCGTTCTGAGGTTCACTAAAGAAGCAGGTAATGCCGTCGGCGGTACTGCCGACAACGATAAACTCGGACTGATTCAGTTCTTCGGCGATGACGACGGTGCTAATTCTACCAACATGGGTCAGATAGAGGGAAGAATCGCCGATGCGAGCAACAACGACGAACTCGGTCGCTTGATGCTACGACCAAGGGCAGACTCCGGTGGCGCTGGTGGCGTAATCATAGACGGTTTCACTATCGAAGGTCTTCTCAATCAGAAACACGCGCTGAGAGCCAGTATTGGGGGCAACCTGACGAGCGACTCCTCCTATACGCTGACTGAATCCAGTTCGGGCTCTGTAATCAACATGTTCCAGTATCCTTCTGATAACACCGACAACTCTTCGCAACATTACAACGCCAGTGGTGGCGGTTCACAAATAATATATGACGTAGTACCAGTAATGAACATAGGTGGAGGCTCGACCCCCCATGTTTTCAAGGGAACCGGTCAAGGTTCCAGCGAATCGAACTACTACCCTAACTTGATGGTCAACGGAACAGGGTACTCAGAGGCTAGAATCAGGCAGGTAACCGCGCAAGGAGAGTCTAACACTCACGCAGGTATAGGAGCCGCGATGGTCATAGAGACCGTCGACAAGCACAACTTCAACGGGCTTTACTTCTCAAAGGACAGCAGTAACAACACCGCCTTCTCTTGGAACACAACCGACCCTAGTTCGACGCTTGGGTCCGATGAGACTTGGGGAGTCGGTAAAGAGGTCGGTGAAGAAGGCTACTTCCAAATTGGCTACTATGCCGATGGCTACGACGATGTAGCCATAAGCACCACGAAGAACCCTCTTCGCTCGGCCAACAGGCTGATGAGTATTCACTATGCTGGAGGAGTTGGCGTAGATGGAGTTCGAGGAAATGTCTCTTCGGGATTGACAGTTTCAGTGTCAACACAAACCTACTCTGCATCAACTAGTCGTAGCCAAAACATACAACTGAACGCCTCCGGCGGACTCGGTCCACTAGGGGTCTACGTCGATAACGGCAGTGGTTACACCAGTGGCTCGACCTCAAGCATTAACGTCGACGACAATGCAGGCGGCTCCCCGACTTTGACTGGTATAACAAGCGGCAAGAAACTCTACGACTCCAGTGGGAACCTCGTCGGTACGGTAAGTAGTGCTTCCAGTACCACGATTAACTTCTCAGGAAACATTACAGAGGCATTGGCAGACAACGAGCAGTTGTACGGAATGCTAGGAGGAGTGGTTTACTTCGAACCTTCACAAGCGTCTCCATCCGTTACGGCTGGTAGGTTGTACAGTTACAACGGCAGCCTGTATTGGAACGGTAGTGACCTCACGGCTTCTGCTGCGAGCGCATTGGGCGACCTTTCGGACGTTTCTTACTCCAGTGGGGACCTATCGATTACCAGTTTGGACACATTCACTATGTCGGCTTCCGACACTGTGATGAAAATCATCGACACTTCCGCCAGTGGTACTGCCAGCGGCGGTAAACTGACTCTAGGGTCTGACGATGGTGCGGTGATGGCCGATAACCATAGGCTCGGAGTGATTGACTTCGTTGGTGCGGAAGACGCCAGCAACACACAATCCGTGGGAGCAAGAATCCAAGCAGTATGTAGAGATGCTTGGGATGGAACCAACAATGACGCAGATTTGGAGTTCTACACGGTTAATGGAACCACCGTGGCGAAGGTGCTGACGTTGGATGCTGACAAATTAGCCTCTTTCGAAGGTGATGTCACCATCGCAGGAAACGACTTGACTTTCGGTAACGGGGCGACAATCGTCAACACGGACGCCAACACACTTACTGTAACCGAAGCGACTACCGTATTTAGCGGCGACATAAAAGTTGAAGGTAATGAAATCAAAGATAGTGGCAATAACTCTGCAATAACATTCGATGGCTCGGGAGGGGTAACCATCCTAGGAGACCTCACAGTGAGCGGGGACACCGTCCAACAAGACGTTTCCACTGTCACAGTGGAGGACCCTTTGATTCAATTGGCGAGAGCCAACACCTCAACGGACGCTATTGACATCGGTTTCTATGGAACTTATGCGGATAGTGGCACCAAGTACACCGGATTGTTCAGGGACGCGAGCGATGGTGACACCTACAAGTTGTTCGCAACGACTGGGGGCAGTCATGCAGCACCCACCACTACGGTCAACACGGGTAGTGGCTTCACCCTCGCTGACCTAGATGTAGCAACTTTAGACTCCACCACTTTATCCATCAACACATCGGGGACACAAGACGGAATCTTAACCTCAGGGTCGGTTGCTATCGCTAACATAGCCGACACCGCAGGCGCGACAACCATCGATACCTTCGATTGCTCGGTATACCAAGCGACGAAATACCTAGTTCTCGTGGAAGATATCACCAACAATAACTTCCTTAGCACGGAGATTTTGGTTCTTGGGGATGACGCCCCAGCGGACTCGATTGGTTATTTGACTCAGTATGCGGTGCTTTACAACGACACTGAACTGGGAACATTTTCTGTAACAGGCACAACGAGTGGAAACAACATCAATTTGCAGTATGACCCTTCTGACACAGCGGGAACTGCGAATCACAAAGTAAGGGTGGTGGCTACTAGAATCGCATCGATTTGATTCTAGTGTCCCACGAGAGGGAGAGTGAACCTCGTGGCGAATGAGTTTAGGGTAAAGAACGGTTTAATTGTAGGTAGTCTGAGTGTAGATTCAGGCGGTACGTTAACCATTCCCGATGACATAGTCCACGATGGGGACACCAACAACAAGATAGCGTTTGGGACTGACACTCAATCTTTCCAAACAGGTGGAACTGCGAGATTTAACATTAGCGACTCAGGCCTGCAAATAGGGAGCGGTGCGAGAGTCACCACAATTAACACTTCATTTTCTGACAACGACACTTCCCTGATGACCTCCCAAGCAATCAAGGAGAAGATTGAGAATTACGGCTACACCACCAACACCGGAGACATAACTGGTGTCGACTTAACCGGTGGTACAGGAGTCACAATAAGTTCCGAGACCGGAACTACAAGTGGAAACTACTCTTCCACAATCGCTATCGGCCAAGCAGTTGGAACCTCAGACGATGTAACATTCTCAACAATCACAATCGCTAGTGACCTGATTCACTCAGGGGACACC
>JAPOKZ010000121.1:0-1944 GCA_029977385.1 Methanobacteriota archaeon | reverse complement strand
GTGGTATCGCCCCAGGGAAGCACCGCACTCCCTGAGAGTCTCAATCGCAGAGTCCTGATCACCGTCTGTTAGCGCTCTGGCCAGAACCTCTCTGGAGCTTTCCTTGCTGCTGGTTTCCTCCCACACTAGAATCAGGTCGCCGCCCTCCCAAGAGAATCCCCCACATGGGGTGTCACATACTCCGGAGGAAGCTTCTACCCTCCTCCTGAGCAGGCCGTCCGAACCCCATGGCAGGAACTCTGCAATCCAATTCGAGTCTCCCTCAAGTCTGGCAATCGGCCCTCTGTCGTTCTCCGATAGAGAGACCGAAGACAGCGATGATGGGTCTGGGATCTTGCCCCATGGTGTCAAGTCGGACGTCACTTCCTCCCATTCTGAGATGTCTGCGATTGGGTTTGGCTCGACCAACCGGCATGTCATTCCGATTCCAGCAAAGGAATGGGCCTCGAAGCCCGAAGGGGTTTGTGAGTCGTCTTCGAGTTCCCTCATGGCCGCAGGCCTCCAGTTCCTCTCCCAGGCAGACATGATTCTCGTACCTAGGAAAGGGTCCAAGGCTTCATTGAATCGGTCTCCAAAGGCTTGAATGATATAGCCTCGAGCGAGTCCCGTGGGAAAGGAAGTTTCTGAGTTGCCCCTTGCCGTAGATATGGATGGCACGCTGATACTCACCGACATGAGTTGGGTCAGTATCAAGAGGGTCCTTCTCAGACAGCCATGGATAATCCCTGGAATGATCGTAAAGGAGCTAAGCGGGAGGAGGGCTCAGTGGAAAAGAGACCTGGCAGAGAGATTGGTCTTCGATCCATCTGAATTGGAATACCACAAGGAGTTCCTAGACTGGCTGACTGGTGAGAGGGCGAAGGGTAGGACGTTGGTTCTGGCTACGGCATCGGACAGGCTAATCGCGGAGCAGGTTGCTGGTCATGTTGGATTGTTCTCTGATGTAATGGCGTCAGATTCGGAATTCAATCTTCGAGGTGAGAAGAAGGGTGAGGCGCTATCTTCTAGATTCGGTAGGAAGGCCTTCTCTTATGCAGGAAACAGCAAGCACGATATCCCCGTTTGGGAGCACGCTGGAGAGGTTATCGTCGTCAACCCAGAAAGGGGTTTGCTGGACAAGGTAGGGGATTCTGCAGACATCATTTTCGAATAGGTCAGTGCTAGTTAGTAGTCATAACGTTGGTACTACCCGGCTACAATAATGGGAAGGGGGAGGAAGAGAGCGGGTCGATTAATCGACAACATAGCCAAGAGGCTCCTCAGATTCCGTATTTTCTCGATTCCTGCGAGAGTTGTTTCCAACTCGTGGCTGGCATGGAGTTTTGTGTCGAGATTAGATCGGATTCGCGTCAGGAGGCAAAGAGATAGGGTCACGAAGGGGGAGCTCCCGGAGCACGTCTCCATCATCATGGACGGGAATCGTAGATTCGCTTTGAGCCTCAGTCTAGGAAATGAAATCGGACATGCCCACGGGAAGGAGAAGCTGAAGGAGGTAATGGATTGGATAATGGAGCTAGGGATACCCTATCTGACAGTCTACGCGCTTTCTACAGAAAATCTATCCAGTAGGGATCCAGATGAGTTGGAGGCGCTATTCGATCTATATGTCGCAGGCCTGAATGAGATTTCTGAAGATGAGAGGATCCATTCAAAGGGAGTGAGGGTCAGGGTCGTCGGGAGGAGGGAAGAGCTCCCCGAGAGAGTGAACGAAGCAATCAGAAATGCAGAGGATAGGACCGGTGATTACTCTAATTTCACCTTCACGGTTTGCTTAGCATATGGTGGGAGGGAGGAGATTGTCGATGCAGTGAAGGGAATTGCTTCTGACCATGCTTCCGGTGAATTGTCATTGGACCAGATCGATACGAACCAGATCTCCAGCCGTCTATACGATGCAGAAATACCCGACCCTGACCTAGTTATTCGAACAAGCGGCGAAGAAAG
>JAPOKZ010000073.1:0-3599 GCA_029977385.1 Methanobacteriota archaeon | reverse complement strand
TCCTAACGTCGATTTGGCTAGTGGGAGCCTTCTCCATGCGATAGGGTTCAGGAAGCCAAACTACTACACTACCTTCTTCGGATGGGCCAGAGTTGCAGGAATCTGCGCCCAGATTCTCGATGAACGAAATGCTAGGGATGGGAGGGGAGTGCCAATTTACAGGCCGAAGTATATCGCTAGAGACCAGCCACACAGAAGGCTAGGCTGACTAAACGCTATCCCCGGCTCCGGATCCCCTATGTCCAATAATTCGTGGACTACCCCATGGTAGGCCTCCTTCGGAGTATTCGGACCAACTCTCCGAATTTACAGGCCACAGCATCCTGCTGCCCTGCTCCTCCAGAATCCCCATCTTCCTGCTGACCTCCATCTCGTCCCACATGGGCAGGGAAGAGGCAGCCTCTGCAATGACGTCTCCCCTCTCATCCGAGCTAGACCGATCAATCCTTCTTCTCCACTCTTCATCGAGTGGCTGGCTACCTGGCCTTGGCCACCTAGGGGTGCCATCCGGCTTTTCGAATACTGTCGGATCCATATTGTCAGAAACCAGCGACACTCCAGCATTCAGCAATGCATCTTCATGTTTGAGCGGGCAAGGCCAGACGAATGCCCCCATCCCCCTGCGTGCCTCGAAGAATCTCCTTAGGCCACGGCCATGTAGGCCTACGGGCTTTCCAGGATGGACGTATCTCGGCCAGCCCACTAGGTAATCGAGGGCCATTCCGATAGATTCCATCCCCTCGTTGCGAAGACTGCTTGTAACTCCCTTCACAGTAGTCCTAGCAAAACTCGGAATCGCCATGACTCTTTTCAGCCTCCAGAACCTTCCCCAAGCCCTGATGTGAGGGACCAATCGAGTAACTGGGATGGACGAGTTAACCGATTTGGCCGCCTCTCCAATCTTGGGCGAGAAGCAAGACGCGAACACGGTCCTCTCTGGCAGTTCAAGGTGCTCAAGAGCAGCCTCGAGTCTCTGAATCATCGATCCCAGGTGGCCCACAGTCTCGATTTTGGTAGATGGGTGAGGTAGCTTGAACTCTATATCCACAGTCTTCCCTCCTCTTTGCCAAGAATCCGTGAAATCTCGATTAGCAAGAAGCTCGTCCAATGTAGAAATCCCAACAGAACGGACGTAGTCAGTAGGCAAATTCTCCACGCATCGGTCCAACATACGACCCGGGCCTGGAACGAATTCGTCATGGAAGATGACGAACTCCCCGTCTCCATCCACTCTGAGGTCTAACTCGACCCCATCCGCGAACTCCATTCCGTGCAAGAGCCCCTCAATCGAGTTCTCGTCCGGCCTCTCCCAAACACCCATTACTCTTGCGAGAAACAACCACCCCAAGAATGCAGAGGGCAGCTATTTTCGTAATTCTGACAAACTTTCAGTGTGCGCAGTAACACCGGGTATCCGTAACAACACTGATACTGTGTACCGCTCCCCTTTGTGTGATTGACATGTCAGAGACAGTAGAGCTAGACCGAGCATCAGACCCGCAAGCAGTAAGAGGATACGCACTTTTCGACTGGGGGAAGTCAGCATTCGAGACGAGTGTGACAGTTGCCATACTTCCTGCATGGTTCGCGTACCTCTTCCTGAAGGCTAACGGCCTGACAACCACTATTGGTTCCATTGAAATGACTGGTGACGCCATATGGTCTTTCTCAGTAACTGCCGCTGCGCTTCTAGTTGCGATAGTGAGCCCGTCTCTGGGAGTAATAGCGGACCGCAGAAGAATCAAGATGTGGTGGCTGAAGAATCTGACATATCTGGGAGCAGGCGCTACATTCATGCTTGCCCTGGCACCTATGTTTGAGAATTCTGAGTGGATCTGGCTAATGGTTTTCTTTGTCTTAGCAAACATCGGCCTGAATGGCGCCGGTGTATTCTACAACGCTCTTCTTCCCCATATGGGCACGGATGACGAGATGGACCGGATCTCGAACCTAGCCTTCGCCTATGGGTACCTTGGAGGGGGGCTTCTGTTGGTCGTACACCTGGCAATGGTAATGACTCTGGAAGGGGACTGGATTATTCCGTTCTGCATGGCCTCATCTGGAATCTGGTGGTACTGCTTTGCCCTATTCACGTTCAAATGGGTCCCTGAGCCCCCTATAGAGAAGGAAATGGAGTCACTCGGATTTGGGGACTCAGCTAGATTGGCGATCAGAGAGATCAAGAAGACGCTTGGAGAGGTTGACAAGTTCAGGACTCTTTTCATCTACATGCTAGCCTACTTCTTCTTCATAGACGGAATTAACACGGTAACAGCACTGGGGGGAGTCTTCGGTAGCACTGTTTTGGGAATAACAACCGTTGACCTGATCATCACGATTGTGGCGATTCAGTTCGTGGCCTGGCCTAGTGCGATAGGATTCACCAGGCTAGCCGGTAGGGTGGGAACCAAGAACGCCCTCACCGCATCTCTTGTCGGTTGGGTCATATTGTGCTTCGCAGCATTGTCATTCGCACCACTGGAGTATACTGAGCATTCTGAATATCAAGTTCAGATTGATGAGGTCGACGGACAGTGGTACTACTCCCCACACGCAAATCTGGCAGGGACGCCCATTGCAGTACAAGAGGGGGGAGAAGAGCAAGAATGGGCGGAATCCATACTACTCTCATTAGGTATAGTGGAATTAGATGACGATTACAGTGATTCTGACGGAATCTACAAATGGGCCGGTTTTGATGACGATGGCGAGGTGATTGTTATCGAAATAGGGACATTCAGCCCAGAAGTAGCATCTGATTTAGCGCAGGCATTCGAGGAAACTCGGTTCTCAATCAGCATTTCCAGTTCTGAATCAGTTTGGCAAGCAGTGGGCGTGGACCATCCAACTAGCCTTGGTGACGGGACTCTGGACTTCATTCCCAAGACCGTTAGGGACATCGTTTGGGAGCCCTTGGGACTAACCGTTGGGTACCAGTTCCTACTACTGGGATGTGCAATGGGTACACTTCTCGGTGGTTCCCAAGGGTTGGCAAGAAGCATGTTCGGACAGATGGTGCCCGAGACTAGGAGTGCCGAATTCTTCGGCTTCTTCGGCTTCTTCGGCAAGGTCGCTGCACTCCTAGGGCCACTCATCTACGGGATAATGACAGTAATGTTTGATAGCAGAATGGGGATATTCTCAGTCTCCATCATCATCCTGATTGGCACGTTCTTGATGAGATATGTGGACGTAGAGGCAGGAAGAGCCGATGCAGCCGCAGAAGACGCTAGGAACCGAGGATTGGCCTGAGATCATTCAGAACGGATCTCTTCCAGTGCCTCTATCACCGAGGCTTGGGTGATTCTGCCACCTCTTTCCCTCAGAATGGATGCCACCTTGTCTACCTCTTCGCCCTCAGCTCCAGCTGTGACTGCCATGTTCCTGACGTGCAGCTTCATGTGGCCTGCTTGGATTCCCACAGTAGCCAGGGCACGCAGAGCTCCGAGGTTCTGGGCGAGCCCAGATGCCGCCATCACCTTGGCCAGCTCGTCCGCGCTCTCGACCCCCAGGAGTGCGACGTTCGCCTGCGCAGCGGGGTGGACCCTTACAGCCCCCCCAACCAGGCCAACTGCCATCGGGAGCTCGATCGACCCAAC
>JAPOKZ010000085.1:0-2793 GCA_029977385.1 Methanobacteriota archaeon | reverse complement strand
GCTAGCTGGGTCGTCCCCCGCAATCACTACAGCAAGGTGAGGCACAACTCCTTGTCCCTTCAGTGAAGAAACTCTCTCCGATACCTCATCTTGGATTTTCATTCCGAGAGCCTTGCCATCAACAATCCGTGCGCTCACACTAACTCGAACGTAGCTTGGCATTTGACAATTGGCTCATATCGGAGTCCAGAATCCCAAAGCTCTAGCAACACACCAACCCGACCAACCTTCGAAGATAGCAAATGATCCCCCTCCAATAAGAGAGGCAGGAACCAGCCACATTGTACCCGGGTCAATCCCCTGAACATAGAGAAAAGAAGCAGCTATGATGCCAACTAGAACTCCAAATGATCCCGATACCAAACGTAGGAATTTTCCCTTAGACCCTATGTTGCACTCCAACTTCATAGATTGAGAATCTTATTTTTGCTTATAAAATACTGTTTTTCAAATTTCATGGTAAAACCTGCTCCTTTCGACTTTGGAGCCCCAGGAGGGATTCGAACCCCCGGCCGTCTGATTACAAATCAGATGCTCTACCAGGCTGAGCTACTGAGGCTTGAACTGCGCTAAGACATTCCCCACTTGAACCCTCCACACTGGGAGGCATGGCAAGCCCTCATATCTCGTCATTATCTCGAGAACCCATGGGCTCAAAACCTCGAGTCTCGAATCGTCAATTGAATACCATAATTTCTGCATGGCTATGCATAGCTATTGGCTCCGGACTCACTCTGAGCGAGGGCTCTTCATTCTCCATTGCCCTTTCAGCCCCCCTCTCTATCGGGGGGGTGATCCTATTGATTGTGGGAATAAACATGGGGGATAATGGAGCAAAATCTCAAATCTCCAATGAGTGGGAACCGCCGGCTATGGAGATGCGTGACGCAGGTAGACCTATGTTCAGGATTGATACTACCTTGGACGAACCGATCAGAACATCGATTCTATGCGGCAGATGTGCTGAAATAACTTGGATAGATGGAAGGAAGCCAAAGAGCTTCACATGCCCGTCTTGTGCGATCGATTTGTGGAACTCCGAAGAAGAGTGAATAGTACGGGCCCATTTTCGGCAACCGTCAAATGTCGATGACTTCTGGAAAGAACGGAGACTTGTGCATGACTCTCGGAAATAATGAGCGTAGGATGCTGAGGGCGATGCTATCCGATCCTGGAAGGGAGTGGACGTTAGGTCAAATTCTCTCAGAAACTGGCTGGGAAGACCAGGTCCACGTTGCAGGAGCGGGGAAGAAACTCGAAGAAGAGGGATTGCTTGAATTGAGCGAGGTATCCTCCAGGATGGTTTCTCTAGGAGATGAAGGCCTGAGAGCTTCTGCTGATGGCCTCCTGGAATCAAGACTATGGGATTGGATGTTAGGTTTAGATAGAGCAAAAAGAACGATGAAGTCGCTGATGTCATCAGATTTTGATAGAGCTGAAACCGGACCAGGCATAGGGATATTGAAGGGCCTTGGTATTGCTATAGAATCAGGAATTTTCACCTTCTCAGACGACTCTAAAATCTCACAAGAGATCGATAGAAGGGCCGAATTCATTCTATCACTGGCGGAGGGTGCCGTCGAATCTTCAGAACTGGATTCAGAGATGCTATCGCATTTCTCATCTAGAAGAGGTTTACTAAATTTCGAGGATGTTATCATCAGAACCTGGAAACTAACGAAATCCGGCTCTTCGTACGACAACTCCTCACTAGAGGAGACCAAAATGATAGGGGAGCTGACTCCAGAGATGCTTCAGACAGAATCCTGGGTAGGGGCGGAGTTCAAACCATTCGATGTCGGGGCGCCGGCTCCAATCCCCACAGGGGGTAGGAGGCACCCAATGCAGTCACTAATCGAGCGGATTCGCTCAGTCTTCCTTGAGATGGGCTTCTCAGAGATTGAAGGTGACTACGTTCAATCAGCCGGCTGGAACATGGATTCTTTATTCATACCGCAGTCCCATCCTGCAAGAACCATGCAAGACACATTCTATCTTAATCAGCCGAAAAAGGTGGAAGTTGAAGAGGAATACCTCGATCTCTGGGCTAGAGTCCATGAGCACGGTCACGACACAGGTAGCAAGGGATGGGGCGGCTCTTTCGACAAAGAAGAGTCGAAGAGGGCCTTACTGAGGACTCACACCACGGTAAACACAGTTAGGCACATCGCAGACAATCCAAAAACTCCGTCCCGAGTCTTCGGTATCGGACGGGTCTTCAGGCAGGAGACCATTGACAGGACCCATATGCCGGAGTTCCACCAAATAGAGGGAATTATCCACGAGCCCGATGCAAGCCTACCAATGCTAATTTCTACTCTGAAGACCTTTTACTCAAAGATGGGATATCCGGATGTCAGAGTAAGACCAGCATACTTCCCTTACACAGAGCCAAGCGCAGAGGTCGACATACTCTGGAAGGGGGAGTGGCTTGAGCTTGGAGGGTCTGGAATTTTCAGACCAGAGGTTACAGAACCATTGGGCACTGAGTGGCCTGTTTGCGCTTGGGGCATGGGTCTCGAGAGACTAGCAATGCTGATTCTCGGATTGGATGACATCAGACAATTGTATCAGCCAGACCTAGAGAGGCTGAGGAAGATGCCCCTTCTATGAATGAGAAACAGGATCACTCTTCTGTTAGTGCCCTGACATCGTGTAGGAAATCTTCGACATCCCAGTGAATACCCGAGTATGCGACCCTCTTTCTCTGCTCTTTGTCAATGATGAACGTCACAGTCGAGTGCCCAATCTCATACTCTCCCAGACTCTCTTCATGGGGGTCTGTGTTATTTC
>JAPOKZ010000106.1:0-2255 GCA_029977385.1 Methanobacteriota archaeon | reverse complement strand
GCTCGGCTGAAATTCAAAGACGATGCTCGTTGAACAGCAGGGGAACCCGCGCAGGTCAAACCGGCCCGACTTAAGCTCCGGCGCTTAGTGCTTCAAGGGTTCGAATACCATCCCCTGCACCATCAAGTCAGTCGGCCAGGTTTTACCTTGGCCATAGAGCATCCGAACTTGCCCTCGAATCCTGTGGGGGATAGTTTGGTCAGGCAAACCACTCCCGCTACTGCTTTCTCGGGCAGTAAAATCTCCTCCAGTATCGAAGCAGCCAAGGTTTCCAACAGAGAATGCCTCTCTGAAATTGCAGATTCTATCGAACTATGGAGATACTCGTAGTCTAGTACTTCATGGATATCATCCCTAAGTGGAGATTCTGCCCCTTCTACCAAGACTTCTATGTCGAACCTGATTGGCTGCTTCACTCCTTTCTCGAAATCATGGGCCCCGATATCCAACTGCATAACTACATCCTCCAATAGAATCGTTGTCCACCCGGTTGTGCCGATTCGTGAAATTATCGGAGATAGGTGAGGAGTTGTTTTGCTCAATTCCCCTCACCCTTGTCAAGTGCAGGATCTTTTTTCATCTGTCTGAATCTCTCGCCGGAGTCGACAAAAATCGTTTGTCCGGTAATTGCTGGGGACTTTGCTAGGAATGCAACGGATTCTGCAACGTCTCTAGCGGATGGCCCGAATCCGAGAGGAGACTCTGATTGGACCCTCTGCAGGGATTCTGCATCTAGGATGTCACTAGTAAGAACGTGTCCGGGAGCGACTGAGTTTATTCTCACCTTAGGAGCTAAATCAAGTGCAAGAGCAGAAGTCAGACCGTGCATGGCAAATCTAGAACCCGTGTAAGAGAGATAGTCTGCGTTGGGCGATTCCACCTTAAAGTCGAGAATATTGACCACCCATGAGCCTTCGACGGATGACTCAGAGAGGCCTTGAATTAGTAGTAATGGGGCCAAGGCGTTGACTTTCATGTGCTCTATCCAGGTTTCCTCAGAAACATCCTCGATTCGGTCTAATACGAACAGAGATGCGTTGTTCACAACTCCAACAACTGTTCCCAGCGAATCGGAAGCATTCTTGATTAGTCCTTTTACGGATGCTGAATCGTTCAAATCGCATTGGATAGTACATGCATTTCCGCCTGTTGACTCGATCTCTTCTTGCAGGTCTCTAGCATCATCTTCCGAACTCCTGTAGTGGATGGCAATTTTATATCCCTCTTCGGAGAGTTTCAAACATATCTCTCGTCCAATTCTTATTGCTCCTCCGGTTACTATAACCACGTTGCTCATGGGACGCGCAAGGGATGTCTATTTTACCAATTTCTCAGATGAAGTGGGACTTGCAGATGAGAACGGTTAATGTCGTTCTTCTATCCGCTAATTTCGATGGAGAGGCGGTTGCCAATCATCGACCTCGAAAAGGATGGGGCTGGAGGCTGTGGAGTCTCTGTAGAAATGAGCCCCCTAGAGAAGCGAAAATCGATGCGCAAGAGGCTACCGGATTGGTTCAAGACATCCCTACCAACAGGAGTTGCACAGGCTAGATTCAATGGCACCAAGGGAAATGTCGTAGAACATGGCCTGAATACGGTATGCGAGGAGGCTAGATGTCCGAACATCCACGATTGCTGGGGAAGAGGCACTGCTACTTTCATGATTGCTGGGGAAGTTTGCACCAGAGGGTGCAGGTTCTGTGCAGTGGGTACGGTCAGAACTCCACCTGATCTGGACCCTGAGGAGCCCAGAGAGTTGGCGGATGCTGTGAAAAGAATGGGGCTTAGTTACGCGGTGATTACGGTCGTAAACAGAGACGATCTCTCTGATGGGGGGGCTTCACATTACAAGGATTGCATTCAGAGAGTTTCTGAGACTAATCCAGGGGTTGGTCTAGAGCTTCTGTGCTCAGACTTAGATGGGAACCTAGATTCACTCAAAATGTTACTCGAAGGGTTGCCCCTGAAGGTTTTCGCTCATAATGTCGAGTGTGTGCCTCGATTAGATAGCGTTGTTAGGGACCCGCGTGCTTCATTTGAGCAATCACTCAAAATACTCAGGTATGCAAAGGAGATTCGCCCGGATCTAATGACGAAGACCAGCCTCATGGTCGGATTAGGAGAGACTGATGGAGAGATTTCAGAAGCAATGACAATGGTGAGAGAAGCGGGAGTGGACATGATTACTCTGGGACAATACTTGCAACCAAGCATTAGACACCTCCCGATTGACAGATTTCCTGAGCCCGAGAGCT
>JAPOKZ010000145.1:0-1511 GCA_029977385.1 Methanobacteriota archaeon | reverse complement strand
CCACCTATCACCATAGTCGCATTTAGCCACAATTCAATCCTGCACTCATCCTCTCCCGATGACTCGTTAATTTCTATGTCACAGTCTCTGGTACTAGATGGGGAAACTGGAACTTCGAAACACCCCTCTTGGCTCCATCCTTGACAGTCCCGAATCTGCGAGTGCCTCTCCGGAACTCCGTTGAAATGGCCGATATTGGTCTGGTCATCCTCCCACGTGGTGTTCATCCAGTCCACCCCCTCCCCTCCCCTGTGTGGGGATCCGTCTCTGATTCCAATACGAGTTATACTGTATTCAAGACAGTCTGCAGCTATTGAGACCATAGCCTCGATCTCATCAGACGACAGCCAGCCATCACCCCCAGATGGCACGATTCCCTCCAAGAACGCATCTAGATCTGTCCTAATATCGTCTGCTAGAGACCAATTTATCCACGCTCTGGCATCCACTTCGGCCGTCTGCCAATCATCGTTCACACGAACTTCAAAAATTGCTTGATTGTAGATGAAAATATCCTCGAATGTTATCGAACCGCATTGCTCTTCCAGAGACCCACCTCCTCCGAACTGTTCCATTCTTTCTGACTGGTTATCTAATTCATGTACACCGTCAAGAGTATGTACAGATGCGGAGAATGTAATCATTATCACGAGCAAAAATGCCCTCGCCGCAGTATTCACTATCCTCCTGAATAGGTAGAAGAAGATGATTATATCGGAATTTGATTAGAGTTTAGGGTAGCCTAAAATTGATAAGTAAATCTATATTCGGAATTTTTAGGGTTACCTAAATGGTTGAAGAAAAGAAGATAGCAGGCTTGATGATGGTATTGATGATTAGCGCTTCGTTAGCAGGCTGTGCAGGTGATGATGAAGAAGGAGGACCAATCGATACATTGGTCATTGCTTACGAAGTAAGAGACGATTATGAAAACATAGACGAGAATCCCCAGTCTTTCGCTGACTATTTGGCTGAAGTACTAAACTACGATGTCTCCCTTTACAATGTAGATTCTGAGGGTGCAATGCTAGAGGCTCTTAGGTTCGGAAATGCCGACATAGCTCTCATGGATGGGGGATCTGCATGGGTTGGCTGGCAGCAATATGATCTACAGGTCCTTGCGGCAGATCAAAAGTCGGATGGGAGGACTCACTACAGTGCACATGCCTGGGTACTTGCAGGAAGTGAGATGGCTGAAGCACATCTTGACGATAACCCCTACACTGATCCATTTTCACTGTTACAGGGCAAGACCTCCTGTCATACGGGTTGGCTGAAGTCTGCAGGAATGCTTCTCCCTATGGGTTACCTAATCGGACACGGCTATGCAAACGTCGTTGGAGATCCGAATGATGTTGAGACAATGAGGAACACCATCTACGGCTTCTTCAATGAGAATGCCTCGATACCTGACTCGGGTACGCCTTACTATGGATACTCTGGGGCAGTGAAGTGCCTATCGGAGGGCGTCGGAGACGTTGCCTTTGCCAAGGACAGCACCATAGCATCGT
>JAPOKZ010000164.1:0-1217 GCA_029977385.1 Methanobacteriota archaeon | reverse complement strand
TACCTCATAACGAGCGTAGAAGACCAGCTCTCAGATCTGGCGTTTACGTGGCACGAGGTCGAAAACGTAAAGCCAGCAATGGAATACTACGAGTGCAATGTCTGCGAGAGCATCGGAGAGGAGCCACAAGAGGTTCCACATGAGCCAGAATGCTTTGTTGGAAAGGTCACTCAGATTCTTCACGAGGCGTGGCAAGCGGAGGATAGGGCGTGATGGAAGAGTACATAATCCAGGTCCTTACAAGGGACAACAGGCTGCTAGGAACGGTGCAAGGCCGAACCCCTGAGTTGCTACTTCAAGGTGTCGAGAAGATGATCTCGAAACGTGAAGAGATTGTTGAACACGAGAAGAGAGAAGAGGTTCCGCTATGACTCGCCCGACAATGGAGGATCTCCGCACTCAGGCAAGAGAGTATGTCCAGGACTATCTTGCATCGGATCTCAAGGAAGACGAGGCGTGGTACATGCTGGACGATGGTGGCCTATGGACGTTGCAAGTCATACCGGATTGGACACAAGAGTCTGGCGTGACGCTGAATCTCTGGGCTAACATCATGGATTCACAAGACGTTTTGATAGGTGAAATGACCGACCTGTAGAGGATTAGAAAATGGAAACCGTATTAGATGCAGCTCTAAGCTACATCGACAAAGGCTATGGTGTGATCGCCCTGTCGCCTAACGAGAAGATACCCGTCGCAGATCAGCTGCTCCAGCCGAACGGGTCGAAGAGTTATACCAAAGACCCGGAACACGCGAAGAAGTTGTGGAAGACTTACCCGAAGGCGGGAGTGGGGATAGTAACCGGAGAAGTTAGCCAACTCACGGTCATAGATTTCGATAGCAAAGAAGCCTACTCAGAGGTCTACGACAAGATTGGCGCGCCACCTAAAACCCTGCGGTGTAAAACGCCACGAGGGTTCCATATCTACACCGCCTATACGCCAGAGCTAAAGCAAACTGCGGGAATGGCAGGGATAAATGGACTCGATATCCGACAGGAAGGCGGATATGTCGTAGCACCACCAACCACGGTCAAGGGTAAAACCTACACCTGGGTCAATGAAACAGAACAGTTAGCCCAATGGCACGACTTGGTGAAGTTGCAAGATGCCTATAAACCCGCTCAGAAGCCACGCACAGGCGTTTCAAACCTGTCTGGAGTAGTTGACCAGCCTACGTGGGTGTCGGAGTACCTCTCCAATGGTGCGCCAGAGGG
>JAPOKZ010000188.1:0-1015 GCA_029977385.1 Methanobacteriota archaeon | reverse complement strand
CGACCACAAGCGAGAAGGTGAAAAATAGCTCAGACCGCCTCTCAGCAACGCGCTGGGTTAAGGCGAGCGGCGACTTGCTGGCGCTCAGAGATCGGGACTTTGGAGGTGATTTTTCTGGGGCTCTTTTGTGGCAGCGTGCTCCTTTTGAGGTAGATGTCTTATAGCTTGCCAGTATTGTTTCTTGCCAAGCTCGTCAAAATTCATGTTGTATTATGTGATGTGGTGTGCTTGATGGCCGTTATGAGAAGTGATCTCCTTTGCCACATGTGCACATCTTGACCATCCTGTCTTTGCAACATAATGGGTTAGTTGATGTGGGGAATGAGATTGGTCTCATTCTCCTTGAACTTGGCAGTGGTCTGGCCATCACCCCGAGCAAGTGAAGTGGCAAAGGAGATCACTTCTCATAACGGCCATCAAGCACACCACATCACATAATACAACATGAATTTTGAGGAGCTTGGCTGATTCCTTCCGGTCCTTGAACGAAATGCAGAAAGAAGCGTCCTATTCCTCCCGTCTTCTCCGATGGATAGATCCTTGAGCCTCATCTTCGAGAGTGTTGACCGGAGCTCCTTGAGGGGGATGATCTCAGGATGACTTAAGGACATGACACTGAAGGTCTCATCATCCATCATGGGATTCCCCGAATCGAGAAGAGGCCAGTTGATCTTTTTTCTTTGGAGGTAATCCATGAATTTTGCTGTCTTGAAGACATTATCATCATAAACCCCGAAGGACTGATCGACTTCTAAAATGAGCTCAGACTTGATCTCATCCCAATGGGAATTAAGCCTTTTATGGAGGCTGGAATCCAGTGGGATCCCGTTTCTTTCGACCTGTGCGCATGAGGATATGTAACGCCCCCTGAGAAGCGCCCTTTCGAGATCGATCAGAGGGGACATCTTCGAGTAGAGCATCTCCAGGGAAAGGACATCCTCCTCGCAGTATTCCAGCAGGGCCACTTTTTCATCTTCGGTATAGTCCCCCTCCTGCATGGCAAGATCCCTCATGG
>JAPOKZ010000082.1:0-2857 GCA_029977385.1 Methanobacteriota archaeon | reverse complement strand
TGCCATCCTGTCGATCCTGTATCGAGAGGGCATTCCCTCCTTGGGCTGCTTCCAAACCTCACTAACGTGCTTGTACAATCCCATGGGCATACCTCTAGCGGCCCGCCGACCTAGAACTCATTTATGAGCCTGCTTGCACCAAGGAGAACTGATGGATGAGCGCATGGAAGAGGTAGTTTTCGTCGATATTGGCTCGCTGAGGGGTCACGAGGAGGTCATTCCCGACAATCTGGCCAAGCGAGAGAAGAAGCTTCTTTCCAAGGGATTCTACAAGCCGATAATCGTTGACCGAACCTCCATGGTGATTCTCGACGGTCATCACAAATGGACTGCTGCAGGCAGGTTAGGGCTTACGAGAGTACCTGTCATCATGGTTGATTACCTAGATGATGAAGGAGTACTAGTGGATGTTTGGCCAAACTGTGGACGGGATTCGATAACCAAGACCGAGGTCCTAGACATGGGGTCATCGGAATATGTATTCCCCCCAAAGACCAGTCGTCACACCTTGCCATTCGAGATACCCTCGATTAGCATACCACTGGCCGAACTGCAGGATTAGAGCCCGGAAAAGATGGGTTTGGCCTCAGTTTGGAAATGCACTCCTGGAGCGAGCGGGGATGAAAACATAATGAGACCCCCGAGTGATTAACTCAGCCCTATGGCAGCCGCGGTAGAGAGGGTTTCGTGGGGAGTCCGGAATCTCTCGATGACCATACCTGGTCCAGAGACTGGTGGCATACTCCTGGTGGAGGGGGGGAAGAGAGCGGGCCTAGCGCTCTGCAGAGAGATGCTTTGCGAGGAAATCTATGCAGGGAGGCCGGTTCACTGGATTGATGGTGGCATGAGCCTGGACCCCTCCGCCCTCATTCGGCCTCTATCGGACAGGGGCAGGACTCCGAGTAGCCTCTCGCTACTACGCACCTGCAGGGCCTTCACCGCCCATCAGATGCATGAATTAGTGTCGAGGCTGGAGAGGGACTTACTCGTATTCGAGGACGGGAGGGATGTTCGCTTGGTCGTCCTGAGCGATCTCGCGAGCATGTTCGCGGATAGCCAGGTGAAGAAAGCGGAGGGCATTGCGATGCTCGAAAGCTGCCTGAGGGTGAGCAAGGAGGTTGCTGAAGAGAAGGGGATGCTGGTGGTGATCACCGTCGTCAGAAGGAGGTCCCCCCCGCTACCGAAGACGATGATATCGGCTATGAGGGGGCAGGCTGATGACAGGATATCCCTGATCTCCTACGGAGGGGGACAGATGACTGCGAGGCTGGACTCCCTCGGCATGACCGTGCGCCCCCTATCCAATCGGGCTCCCTATCCGAGGCTGAGCGATTTCACCGGAGAAGCCCAATCCTCCAGGGAAGTCTGCACAGAGCCGCCTCTGGAGAGCCTCTCCTCGGACAGTCCAAACGGTGACAGCAAGGACGACGCGGCACGAAGCGCGAGTGCCTCGTAGTACTGGACCTCGCCTCTCTGGCCGATGACGGATGGGCTTCTTGAGAAGACCTCCGACCCCATTCTCACTCTGTCCTCGGGTACCGATCTAGATCTGTCTACGACTACGAATCGGACCTTTCTTCCAGGGGGGTTACTCTGCCCTATCGACTCTCCTCTGAGCAACGCGGATGCGGTGAGGTTCAGTACTCTGTGCTCTCCTGCCCTCCTTCTGACCCGCCTGGAGACTACCAGTTTCGAAAGTGGCACCTGCCCGGTCCTCAGTTCCCCTATCCGGCTACGGAACACGGAGATGCAGCGTCTGACCGCATCCTCCGGAGCGCCCTCTCTGAGTTCTTCCAGGATATCCTCCTGTATGTCTCGTACCCATTGGCAGGTGGAGTGCTGCCTGAGTTCTATCCCCCTTACCTTCCACCCCTTCTTGCCGTACGCGAAGTACTTCGTCAGGGAGGAAACTCCGGTCGTCCTGTTGGGCACGAAGGCTATCCAGTCGTAGATGTCTTCGAGTTCTATCGGAATCCCGGACGATGCCTCTATCTTCAGCATCAGGGTTTCGATTGATTCTTCCTGCTCGGATTCCGTCCGCCCTTTGACATCGACCAGCCAGATGGAGTCCACTATGGCGTGGAGGCACTCCCATCCGTCCTCCTCGGCCATTCTCTTGGACTCCAGGAGGATGTCCCTCGACCAAGCGCATATCGACTCGTGGCACTCTATCCTCCCGAATCTGGCGTTCCTGTATCCAGTGTAACCGAAGCAGGTGACGAGGAGCCATTTGAGCACGTTCTGCCTCCTGTCCCATGAGTCTCCCTTCTCCTTGGACCTGGCCTTCAGCTGTCTGCGCCTGCTGATTATGGGCGCGACCACCCTTCCCAGAAATCCGTGCCTCAAAGTGCATGAGTGCGCCTTAATCTCCGGTACATTGAGCTCCATGTCGATGGGAGACGTCTGTCGGCTCTCTATCGCCCTACAGGCCTCACCGGGGTCCAGGGGGAGCCGGCCGCTCCTCAGGTCGGAGCGATTGGCGGGGTCGCAGCAGTCGCAATTCATCGTCTCCGGGCTTATGTTCCGAGTTGCTATTATGCTGGGGAAGAGGCTTGTGAAGTCAAGTTCGAACACGTTCCTGTGAACGCCGGGAATCGGGTCTAGGTACAACCCGCCTCTGTCTGCCAGAATCATCTCCCTGCCGTCTTTGAGGTCCTCGGCCCTGTTCTTCTTCCATGGGACGAGGACGCCGTCCTCCATTGACTGCCTGATCTGTATCGCGGAGATCGCGGAGCCCGGTGACAGCCTCGACAGGTCCTGCATCGGTATCCCCGATGCCCTGGAGAGCTCCATCAGACCCTCGATCCCCCCTTCCTTGCCGATGAATGACGAGCCCATGTCGACGTGCAACCTCCCC
>JAPOKZ010000077.1:0-3084 GCA_029977385.1 Methanobacteriota archaeon | reverse complement strand
TCTGGTCTAGGTGCCTCAGAGAGTCCCCAGACGCTTCTGTGGAGGTCTTGGAGGTTTAGTGCCTCTTCCTCGCTCCTGCAGGGCATCGTGGTGATGATTGAGTCTGATGCGTCGCCTGTTGGCGAGCTGTACCAGAGGAACAATCTTTCTCCGATGACTTCGGTTCCTACTAGGGAACCCTTTACTTTTGTTTCCATGTTTTGCCTCCTATTGGCTAGTTGCTTATGTCTTAACTATATCTGTTGTCTTGGGACTGTCACATTTCCCGGCGCCTTCCTGCTCTTCTAGCGCTCGTGCCATGCACTCTGTCATCACGCCGACTAGCGTTAGCGTGATGACCAAGCCCCACAAGAGCCAGATCATGCCTCTATCCTCCGGCTGTAGCCCTCGTGATTCCATTGATCACTTCTGGTGTAAGAGTAGTCCTCTGTTGAACACTCTATACACTCAAGATAACTTCTTGAGTGGTCCAAGTTATGACCTTGATAATCGTGACGAATTAGCTCGTCATTGTTCTTGTCTACTAGACAAGTTTGGCAGAGATTGTATCCTCGCATGTGCTTCCTTTCGGTTGATTTCATACTTTCAATCTAACGTCTGACTAGCTAGTACCATATTTCCCTGCCGACTTTGACAAAGCTTGACAAAGCGGATAGTCCCGTAGGGACTTATACTATAGTCCCGACTATTATTATTAATCGGGACTTAGACCGGGAATTATCCGTGCACTAAAACCTTCAATGGTGTCCCTATGGGAGGGGGTTATGCGACCCCCGTCCCTCTTAGGATTGTGAGTACTACCAGCCCCATGATGGAGACTGGGAGGACTGACCAGTGGTTGAAGATTTTCTTTATCATTTGGTTCCTTTCGGGTAGTGGGTATGTAATTACTATAACTCAGTGTCGGGAGCTGTTGTATTTCCCGGTGGTGGAGGGAGGGAGAGGACCAACCCATAATCCTCCCCCTCAAGTTCCACTACATCACCGTCACCCATTGACTAGCTGTGTACAGTAGGTGGTCGTAGTCCCCTGACGTGGACTCATTGAGATATTCGTCTATCTCTTGTTTAGGCACACCGTGTTGGCGTAGAGCACGCTGTACACGTGCCATGATGGCGAATGCGTTACCGTCCTCACCGACCAGCTGTACTTCTACATCTGGGTATTTCGTTGTTTCTGTTTGGTACATATTTCCTCTTTCTTGTTGTTGTTTGCGTTGTCGTCAAGTAGAGTCGCTAGGAGCTTTTTCCTCAGCGATTTAGCTCTAAGAGACATTCGGAAGCTATCCGACCCTATTTGGGATTTCACGGTGGTGAGGTATTTCCTCACACTTCCTAACCGCTTATGTAATCACTTTAGCTTGTGATGAGGGGCTGAGATATTTCCCGGCCCCTCATCAAACTATCAGAGATAGTCTGCCAGATCTCCGTCAGACAGATCATATTCTACCCCCTCTGCTATGGCGATAGCTTCCCACAGATCTTCCTCTGTGAAGTTACCGTCCTCTGGCAGATAGTCCAAATAGGTCTTAGGTTTCATTGTCACCTCCTCGGTGTGTTGGTTGATACTTTCAATATAGCTTGTTATGGGGAGCCGAGATATTTCCCGGCCCCCCATCGTGATCAGAGGAACAGTAGGTCTGTTAGTCCTACTCCTGCTTTGCCGTAATTCTCATTACAAGGATTGCATATCCATCGTTCGGGTTCTTCGTCAAACTCAAACCTAGCTATTTCTCCGCATTTATCGCAGTCGGATATTACTGTATATTTCATATTTGCCTCCTTGGCTGTTCGGGTATGTAACCAATCTACGCTATGACTAGCTGGTATCATATTTCCCTGCGACTTCGGCTCATCTAATAGTCCCGTAGGGAACTATATAGTAGTCCCGACTACTTATTATTAATCGGGACTTATCCACAGGTTATCCACATGCGCAAAAACCTTCAATGGTGTCCCTAACCGGGAAATATGACAGCACTAGCCCATGGGGTATCTTATAGACATACCCCTTCGGGGGGAACGGGGGAGAGAAAACCTCCACAAGCGCTGAAACCAAACTAAAGGTTTCGGACCCTAGCTCTCAGAGAGAAAGCAACGGCGCTTTCTTTGCACTGAGCAGGCTGGCGCAAGAAGTAACTGGAAGAAGTAACTGGGACAACACGTGAGGAGCGCTCCATGTCCGGCAGACCAACTCTAGGCAGACCACTCAAGACGACCAGACCTAGCGAATGCGAAAGCAAGTTGCTCTCAAAGGGGGCAGGGTCCGGACCTCCGGAAGTATCCGGGAAATACACTAGCTCACGACAATGAGGTATATTTAATACATGGAGCGAGAGGCGCTCCGGCAAGACACCCGAAGGGAGGTGAGATATAGAAAGAGACACTGAGATGACTTTCACCTCAGGACTCCAACTACTGCATGGGATACTACTCAGGCAGTGGAAAGACTCTGACTACCAAGCAGATTTTGTTGCTGAGGCAGGTCAGTTAGTCCAAGAGCTCCTGACGGCATTGGAGGACTCCATCTCTATGCTATCTACGGAAGAAGATTGCATTGAGGTTCTTGGTCAGGTCTTAACAGATCACCAAGCAGATGCCTACTATGGCACACAGCGAATGTTAGACGTTTACTGTGCGGAGTTGCTCGCTGGAAGAATGAAGGCAACACCTAAAGGGTTTGCCCATGTCGCTTCCAGAGGCTGAGAGATCTCAAGAGTGAGTAAGACTCGCAGAGGACCACACTGGGGAACAGAACGTGGTAGGGGTGATGCGACCACCCCGAAGGGTTCGCCCCAAGAACCCACCGGGAATTATACCAGCTGTAGGACTGCTGGTATATTAGAGATGTAAGCAACTAACCGAGAGGACAACAAATGCCAACACAAGAAGAAATCAACGAAAGAATCAAAAAGACTGAGGAAAACATGGACAGCTCAGAAAGAGCTTACAACGAGTACCTCAGAGTAATGCACGAAGCAGAGCAAAAGGAAAGGAAATAAATGCAACCATATCAAGGTAGAACCCGAAACAAAGCGAAACCAACGAGATTCGTAGGCGGAGCAGGTAGTTACGATAAGCGGGG
>JAPOKZ010000068.1:0-3923 GCA_029977385.1 Methanobacteriota archaeon | reverse complement strand
GGCGACCTGATTCTAGTGTGGGAGGAAACCAGCAGCAAGGAAAGCTCCAGAGAGGTTCTGGCCAGAGCGCTAACAGACGGTGATCAGGACTCTGCGATTGAGACTCTCAGGGAGTGCGGTGCTTCCCTGGGGCGATACCACAAGCACGTCGAGTCAGTCAGGACAACCCCTCCCGATCCGAACAGGTGGAACGACAGAGTCGCGGGCATCGAAGAACTCCTGCGATCACACTCTGTGTGGCGGGTCCCTCACTCCAGAGACTCAGAATGCATGCTAGGGATTGGTGACCTAGGACTGGCAGACTTCCACGAGGGGAGAATCAGGCTCGCCAGACCGAGACTACACTCCGCACTGTTTCCCGCGAAATGCGAGTTCCCCGCAATAAGGGATTTAGCCTCACTGGTCCATGACCTGTCAAGGTCGTTCTACGAGATTGAAACCAGTCTCGATATCGTAGAACTGAGGTCGGCTCTAATCGAGGGATGGAGGAGCAGCGCACCGGAGTCATGGTCATCTGACCAAGTTCTGTACTCGCACAGAGGGGGCCTAGCAATCTGGGAGTACGAGCAGTGCCTCCTGGATGTTATCGAGGCCGTCTCACACCAGTCGGGAGCCCCCCAGCCTGCCACTACCCTGATTGGTTATGTTCCAAGGTACCAGAAGAGGATGTTCAACAACAGGACGTTCGGGGCACTTTCCATGATGGCGGGGTCGATAGGGATATTTTCCTTGATCAACTCATTCCCACCATCAGCGGAACAGATACCCATCCCATTAGCAAGCATTGCATTGAGCATAGCTCTGATGAAATTCTACCGGAGTAGATCCCCGCCTCCCGAGATTCCATTCAACCGGTTCTACTGATTTCTCCGCCTTCGAACTTGTAGAACATCGGGGAGCCGGTCTGTATCTCCAAAGACACTATGTCCTCTGGAGAAATTTCCTCGATGTGCATCACTATCGATCTGAGTGAGTTTCCATGGGCAGAGACTAGGACCCCCTTTCCCTCTTGCAGGTCTGGAAGAATCTCCTCTTCGAAGTAAGGGATGGTCCTCTCAGCAGTCATCTCCAGGCTCTCCCCGTCGGGAGGGGCGACATCGAAAGACCTCCTCCAGATATGGACTTGCTCTGCTCCGAACTTCTCTGCTGTCTCAGCCTTGTTTAGCCCCTGTAGGGAACCGTAGTTCCTCTCATTAAGCCTCCAGTCATACTTGGTTGAGTACCCCTCGGATGCCTCGTTCAAGCTCATGATAATCTCAGCAGTCCTCTGAGCTCTGATCAAATCGCTGGTGTGCACGACGTCAATCCTCTGAGAGCTCAGGCTATGTCCTGCTTCCTCAGCCTCCGAGACTCCAACCTCGGAGAGCTCAACGTCAGTCCATCCCGTGAAGCGATTGGCTGCGTTCCAAACGGACTGGCCATGCCTGATTAGAATCAGATTGCTCATGCAGGCAACTCCCCGGCTAGGTCCTTCTTCTCGGCTCATGGAATGTCAGCTTGCACTCTATTCCAATCGAACGGCCCATCAGCAAGATGTCCTCTGTGAACTCCCTCTGGACCTTGGCGCTAGACTGACAGTAGAAGTTGCAGGACACCGTGATCTTGGGTGGCAAACTGTTGGTAATCTTCACCCACGAATCCTCGTTCTTCGTTGCTCTGGGGTCTGCGAGAACACTGTCGCAAAGTGAATCGCAGAACTTCTTCAGAGCCCCCTCGTCACTATCCTCCTCGAATTCAAAGGATGGCCTGATCCTCCTGAACCTACGCATTGTGAAGTTCTCGACAGGAGAGTTAGTGATGTTGGAGTTCGGCATTGTGACGATGGTATCATTCCCAGTTCTGATCATGGTTGTCCTGAGGCCGATGCTAATCACTTCGCCCTCCACATCCTCGACGATAATCCAGTCACCTACGTTGAAGGGCTGGTCTATGATGATAGAAATGGCTCCGAAAATGTTCGCAACAGAGTCCTTTGCCGCTAGAGCCAATGCAAGACCAGTAATCCCTAGACCAGCTATCATCCCATTGAGATTAAGACCGACCAGTCCTGCTAGGACGAAAGCACCCACGATGACCACGGCAAGCCTTCCTATCGCCTCAGCGACGCTGGCCAGAGATCTCCGAGCCGCCATGTTGTCGCCTTCGACTACGATGAACGCGTCCAGGTAGTCCACCAGTCTGTAAGCAGCAACTAGCATCAGGATGACGAAACCCGCCCTGGAAAGCTCACTTACCGCTTCCATCATTCCGTCGTTCCATATGAAATCCCCTTCGGGCGCTGAGACGTTCTCCAGTAGCCAGTCTAGCGATTGCCACATCACTAGAAGTCCGATCATCCACCCCAAGGACCTGGGTGCGAAGAGAGTCTTGCCGTCTATCCTCTCGGTCTTGGAGAACAGATCCATTATCCTCGGGAAGAGAACTCTTCTGGAAAACAGACCTGCAGAAACAGAAACCCCGATCAGTAGAATCAGGAAACCCAATCCGAAGCTGGAAAAGTCGTAAATTACCTCTTCTCCGGCCAGTTCGCTAGCGATATCGTCCCCAATTGTCATGATTTTCGGAAGAGGTGCCCCTCAAAAAGACATCTCGGTCCTTCGGACCGGTGTCCGTACGATTCAATACGTAGGGTTTACCCGCAAAACATAGCATGACTAGGCACGGCCATGAGGAAACCCCACGAAACGCTTGGAACAACCCAGGCGCCCCAGTGACAGCGATGCTTCTCCCGTTCCTCCTGAGCATGCTCTCCCCAGTAGCCCTGGCACCTGTCGCTTCCGCTCAGGATGTGGGAACTGGCTACTCGCCCGAGGACATCTGGTCGACGGACTACGCGAACCAGATCTTCCCGTGGGGCCCTCATGGGGACTACGAAAAACTCCAGTTCAGGGAGTACTACGACTACTTCTCGATGAAAGAGAGGATGCAGACACTAGCCGCCTACTACCCAGACTTCCTACAGTTCCACGAGGGGCTCCTCGGAGGGATGAATGCCAGAGGCGAAATGACCACCTCCAACGATTACGAGGGATGGTACTACAATCACCCCAGCCCGTGGATGAAGATAACATCAAACGTGAGAGGGGGGGAGTACAACGACTTCAACGGGGATGACGGAAACTACGCGGACCGCCCCGACGTCATGCTAGTAGGGAACCATCATGCAAGGGAGTGGATGTCCGTCCAGGTCCCCATGTTCTTCCTGGAGACCCTGGCGTTCTACTACGGCAAGGCGGGCATCGACAACGACGGGGACGGACTCATCGACGAGGACGGCTGGGACGGCATCGACAACGACGGTGACTGCCTCGGGCTCAATCTTTCATTCCAGGACAGCAACGGGGACGGCAACCCATGCGGACCCGGTGACCTAGGAGTGGACGAGGACTTCAGCGAGCAGTTCATCACCGACATGGTCAACACCCGCGAGATCTACCTAATCCCGATGCTGAATACGGATGGCCACAGGTACGACATGGAGGAGTACTGCGGTGAGACGGCATGGGAGAACTGCTACCGAAGCGGTTGGAGGAAGAACCTACGAGACAACACCCACACCGGAGTCACCCCCATTCCAGATGTCGACGAATCGGTGGACCCAAGCTGCGATGGTGTCGACCTGAACAGGAACTACCAGTTCGAATGGGGAGCCCCCTTGGGAGCGACCGGCCCAATATTCCCTGGCTTCTGCTATTCCAGCGGACCCAACAACGACGTGTACAACGGGCCCGTCAACCTGGAAGACAACGACGGGGACGGACTGGTCAACGAGGACCACGTAGACGGCAAGGACGACGATGCCGACGGGCAGATCGACGAGGACTGGATGGGAGGCAACTCCGAGCCGGAGACCAAGTTCATCCAGGACATGACCGAGATGAACGACGATGACTTGAACGGCGCGTCGGACTTCAAGTCGACGC
>JAPOKZ010000028.1:0-12686 GCA_029977385.1 Methanobacteriota archaeon | reverse complement strand
CGGTAACCCTGTCATTGTTGAACAACGAGTCCACGCTGGACGACATCCACCCAACTCTGTGCTTTGTGTAGTCATCGACCCCGAATTCAGTCATGATATCCTCTGTAATCTGGATATACTTCCTAACTGCACCCTCGGATACAGTCAGTACCACGTTCCCCCCACAACCCGAATCCATCTCTCCACCTGAGAATCCACCAGACGTCGTCTTATGCTTGATGCACTTTCCTGCTAAAGGCATCCTCCGGTAAGACTCTCCGCACTTCACGCATCTTATTTTCTGCCTGGTGTATGCCATCAGATTGCCTCTCATGTCTGGTAGGAAGTGCGATTCTATTACCTGCTTAGCAACCCTCCCCGCAGCAACTGGGCGCAGGATTTTGCCTAGGCTCAGTTGACTGTCTAGCTTGTCCTTCATAGTGACTAGTGTCTTGTACGAGGAATTCTCGGGACCGGCGTCCAATGGCCCTGAATCATGAGTCCACCCGTAGCCCCTTATCTCGCCAATCATGCCAAGCCGGTCCTCCACAATATCCATCAGGCCCCTGATGTCCTTTGGGTGTGGCTGGCCTAGAGTAGACTCGAAGAAATCCCTGCTGTAGAACCAAGCACAATCCACGTTCAACGCCTCTTTGTCAATCTCACTAGGATTCAGGCGAGTTGTCAGGACTAGAGGAGCATCCATCCTACCACCCCTATTGGCAGGAAGGATAGTCTGAGTAAAATTGAGTAGACCATCCATCAGCATCATTATGCTATCCTCGTCTCCATCGCAGTTACGCCTCTTTGCTGCATGAAATAACGGGTGGGCGTAGCCTGCGGAAGCATCGGTCCATCCAATTATACGACACGCCACACCTCCTGAAGTATGGGGGGCAAGACCAATCGCGATATGTCCAACAATGTCTTCGAGAGCCTTAGCCATGTAGAAAGGGGACATTCCGTAGAATCTAATCAAAAGATCATCTACAAAAGAGCACGTTGAAAGTAGATGATCGGAGGCTAACCTGGAAGGGATGAAGTCCTGGGGGAGCAATTCCAATAGTTGCTCGTCGTTCTTCAGAGGCTCCCCATCGTGATCGTGAGTATATCCCAGTTCGACAAGCCTCTTCCAAGGCGTGCCAATCTCTGATGGTCTGAAATGAGTAACGGGCACATCACTCATGTCGAATCTAGCGGTACCGTCTCTGAATACAGATAAACCATGCAATCCTCTTAGTATCCCCTTCTCGATTTGCTCTGGAGCCTGCTCTTCTGAGATCAACCCCTTTACTGCCTTGATTTTACTTGGTATCCTGTCCAGGCCAAGCTTCCTCCTCTTCACTTCCAGAATAGAACCTAGATTCACTGCTGTGATTTCCCCCTTCCTCCTCCCTCTCCTATTTCTGGAAGGGCCCGCCAAGGTTCTCCCCCCACATTCTATTGGTTCCTTCGGGTCTGGTCTATGATGACAAGTTACGTGCGGCGTCTCCTTGCCGCACTTTTGACAAATCCTCGGCCCGACAGTAACTCTGATAGCTCCTCTGGAGGATGCTTCCGAAACCAACCTCTGAGGTCCACCATTCTCCCCAATCGGGAAGAGCGAGTGGACCATCGGACTCATTTCCCTCACACCAGACTTCTCTGGTCTGCCCATCCTTGCTCCGATTCTACATGGGACCGAGTCTTCCCATCTTGGAAGTTCGGAGACCCTTCGAACCAAACTGAGAGATCTGTCAGCCAGATAGTCATCAACAATCTTTCTTTCTCGATCTTCCGATATTTCGGAATTCAATAGATTCGAAACCCTTCCTACAGTTTCTGAAACCAGAGAATCAAGATCTCTTCTTATTATGACCCTCCCCTCATCTTCTCTGAGAGCTAAACCATCTAGAAGACCCTCCCAGTGCATTGGAATTAAGATATCAGAACCATCATGATGGTGAACTAGCCCCAGAGTCATCAGAGATGATTTCACTAATCCATGACGGTAAACATCCGTCCAACGAGGCCACTCACCTAGAATAGGATTTTCAACTCCAATCGAATTCTCTTCGAAGGAGTACGGCCAACCGTGCACGGATTTTTCAATCCTTAGAGACGAACCCTCGATTTTTCCATTTGATACAATTTCCTCAATCAATCGGGGTAGGAACTGGATTGGTAAATCTGACCACCACAGGTTCCATGGGGGGGGAACAGCCGTTCCAAACCTCTCGGATATCTTCCTGACCATATCCCAAGATAGATCTAAATTTTTGAGATATGAAACCCAATTTCTCTTTCTCAATGATCTCTCTAATCTAGACTCACCACCACGCTTTATTGCTCCATTGAATGGCATCCCCGGTGGTAATTTTGCAAGTTTCACTCCGATTATTTCAGCGAAAGACTCGACCTTCTCGTACGAATCAAGAGATTCTGCGAGATCAACCGACCACCAGTCTATCGAATAGGATGAGGGAGACAGAGATTTGTTATTCTCTAAGAACTCCCCATATCCAAGGAGAATTTCTCCCGCATCCCAAATCGAGAGGACCTCGTTCTCGTACTTCCTCCACTCCTCATGAGTTTCTACTCTAACGAAGTCCCCGTTACTTAACAGAACGGTAGGCCCATCTATCTCTATACACGGTGTAACTGCACAGGCCTTCCCGGGTCCCTCGATTTTCATCTGAGTGCCCACTGCTAGGAATCCTCCTAATGCTTCCATTGTGATTGGATTCAGGCCCGCTGCTGCAAGACCAGTGGCCCTGCTCCTACCATACCTCAGCCTAAAGCCACCTGGCTCTCGTGGCTCTCCGAAAACGGGTCTTCCCGCAATCACGTCTTCCATGTATCGACCTTCCTTTTCCAGAACCCTGCTTTTCACTTCGTTTGTTTCCGAATCTCCACCCTTCTTCTTGTCGGCGAATTTTGAAATGAAATCCCATCCTGGAACCTTCAATCTCTCTGTATGACTACGGATTTTAGGAGCCTTTAGGCACAGACCCTCACCAATTACTAGCATCACTCCCCCCCTTACTCTAGTCCTGAAAGAGCCATTCTCATTCACTATGTTTCGAACTTCCTTGTAACCTGCACACTCCATTCTCTCGGTCTCTTCGCCGTTAATCATTACAGGACATTCGTTGACAATCAGGTCCGTCTCTTCTGGTGGTGGTTTATACTGGAGATTTGCACGATAAAGCCCGAACTCCTCTTTCACTCTCTCTACTTCTGGAACAGTTGGGGTATACCTCCCTACTCCTATTTCCCTTCTCAGGATGTCACCAATCAACACACCAAGAGCCTGAGCAGTACCTCCTGCAGCTCTGATGGGTCCGCAGAAATCGATAGAAAGGAACTCAGAACCATCTGAGTTATTCATTATTCTGACTTCTCCGATACCATCCAATGGAGCCACTAGGACAGCCTCGGTAAGTACTGCCAACCCCACTCTTAGTCCAGAATCAATCGCTCTCCTCCTATCGCCAGTTGCAGAATGCATCTCCTTTGTCACATAAATCGCAATCATGATTGCAGCACTTTCTCTATCGTGATTCTGTAGCAGCTCCCTAAGATGATGCTCTATTTTTAGAGGAGCCCCACTCCTCTTATTCGAATCGAAATAGAGGTAAGGATCTTCCAGAAGCTTCTCGGTTCTACTAGCCAAATCGGACGCTCTAGGTATCTCAACCGACTCAGAAAAGTCCAGACCCTTCTTTTTCGCCTCTATTGCTATTGTATACGCTTCCTCTATTTCCTTATCTAGGGATTCGTAATAATCTGAGCGCTCAATCTCGAGCCTCTTTACATCTATTTCCTCGGATCTGATGTTTTTGGACACGCCTCTCCCTCGCAATAGCACTACCCACTCGGAAGAGACCGTCCAAGAACATTCACTGTCATCTTGCTCTAAATTCGCCTCAACTTAGGCAATCTTCATCATATTTCGTCTAGGCCAGTAAGAGTAGTATGGCTTCAACTTCAGTAGAACAGGCTCGAGAAATACTAATTGACAGAATACGTGATCTAGCTTACCTTTTCTCAGAGGAAGAAGACTTCACATTAGCCAGTGGAAGAAAGAGTAGCCACTTTTTTGACATGAAACCTGTGATGATGGACCCGGAATGCGCTCATCTTCTTGGTGTCCTAATTCACGATCAAATCAAGAAGTTTGGAGATGTAGATGCGGTTGGAGGGCTCGAATTAGGAGCTGTACCATTAACCGGAATTTCAATCGCTAAGGCCGAAAGGGGATCCTCATTGAGGGGATTTATTGTCAGGAAGGAGCCAAAGGGTAGGGGCGGAAGAAAAACTGGCAATCCACCCGGAATAGAAGGCTCTAGTTTACAGCCTGGAAACCGAGTAGTCCTTCTTGAAGACGTCACAACTACTGGGGGCTCCGCTTTGAAGGCGGCAAGAATGCTCAATCAGATGGGCTGTGATGTTATCTGTTGCATCACGATATTAGATAGACAAGAGGGAGGAATGGAAGCCTTTGAGAAGGCTGGTATAACCTTGGTTCCACTCACTGTAAAGTCAGACATCGCGAGTTGAAGAGATGGGTCAGCACGACATTGATCCAGAAAACCTGCCATATCACCCCTCCAAACTAGAAAGAAAGGAGTATATCGGAATCGGAGAGTTTCTTTCTGTAGACATGAGAGTCGGAATAATTGATGATGTCCAGGAATTCCCCGAGATGAGAAAGCCATCTTACAAGATTAGAGTTAATTTTGGACCAGTCGTTGGAAGGTTATGGAGCTCAGCCCAGATTACAAACTACTCCCGGTCGCAACTAATCGGCAGGATGGTAGTAGCCACCATAAATCTAGGAGAGAAGACATTGCCTACTGGATTCGTTTCCCAATTCCTCGTATTAGGCGCCCTAGATGCGGATGGCACAGTCAGACTATTGGAGGTCCCCGATGGGACTCTACCAGGCTCAACAGTTGCATAGTTGCTATACCATACCATATTGAACCTGTTATTCTGCATATGTAACATGACATACGTAAGGATGACAACGAGCGCCGGAGAGATAGACATTCTATTGTACACAGAAGAATGCCCAGAGACAACAAACAACTTCCTGAAGTTGGTTGACGATGGCTTCTATGACGGCTTACACTTCCACAGAGTCATCAAGGATTTCATGATCCAAGGAGGATGCCCGCATTCCAGTGATGCAAATAATGGAAGAGCTGGTACAGGTGGACCCGGATGGAAAATACCTTGCGAGAAATCAGCATTGGGGAAGAGGCACGACAAGCCTGGTATATTCTCAATGGCAAATGCAGGAAGAGATACTGGGGGGTCCCAGTTCTTCCTAACTACGGTACCCACTCCATGGCTCGATGGGAACCACGCAGTATTCGGCGAGGTTTCTAAGGGGATGGATGTAGTAAGAAAGATTGAGTCTACGGAGACTAATCCTGGAGATAGACCGAAATCGCCACAGAAGATAATCAGTGTAGAGAGAGCATGACGATTAGACTAAACAACTATATTTATTAATAAGTTATTAATAGCATTAACATGGCAAAGCATCGTGTCGGTGATCGTAGAATAATTACAGTCAGTATCCCTGAGGATATTGCTAGAAGATTGGATGCCAGGGTTGGTAAGGGTAGAGGAGAAGGGAGATCCGCCACTATTTCAAAGATGATCGAAAACTCCCTTTCTGGAGCAGGCATCGGCAAGCCTCCTTCCGAACAGATAGAGTCTCGAAAACCAAAGAGCAACAATCTCAAAGTAAGAGTTGAGATTGACACAATGGGAGAGATTGAAGTTCCTGCAGACAGGTACTATGGTGCGCAGACAGCTAGATCACTAGTCAACTTCGACATAGGAGATGACAGAATGCCAAGATCCGTGATTCGTGCATTCGGAATTCTAAAGCAGGCAGCTGCGGAGACAAATGTAAAACTTGGAGTAATGGAAGATGATATTGGTAAACTGATCTCTAAAACATGCGAAGAGGTAATTTCAGGAGCCTTGGACTCTCATTTCCCCCTCAGAATATGGCAGACTGGTTCTGGGACCCAGACAAACATGAACGCAAACGAAGTTATAGCGAATCGTGCAATTGAGATTTCTGGAGGAAAGCTGGGCAGTAAATCTCCTGTTCACCCAAATGATCACGTAAATCGAGCACAGTCCAGTAATGATACATTTCCAACTGCAATGCATATTGCTGCAGCCGAGGAAATACAACATCGACTGATCCCATCAGTTTTGAAACTTCGACAATCTCTTGCCGAGAAGGAGGAGGAGTTCTCTGACATTGTCAAAATCGGGCGGACCCATCTAATGGACGCCGTTCCACTGACCCTGGGACAGGAGTTTGGTGCCTATGTATCGATGTTGGATGCCGACATACTACGAATTCAAACCTCTCTCAACGATTTGTACGAACTAGCTCTAGGGGGGACCGCAGTTGGAACCGGGCTCAACACTCATCCAGATTTTGCTGAAATTGTTGCCGAAAAGATATCGGAAAAGACAGGTCTACCCTTCATCAGTGCAGAGAACAAGTTCGCACAATTAGCTGCTCACGATGCTATAGTAGCAGCCTCAGGCGCTCTAAACACACTTTCAGCTTCCTTGATGAAGATAGCTAATGATGTTAGATGGCTTGGATCTGGACCACGATGTGGCTTTGGGGAATTATCTCTACCCGCAAATGAGCCAGGCTCTAGTATAATGCCGGGGAAGGTCAATCCAACTCAGTCCGAGGCCTTGACTATGGTCTGTTGCCAGGTAATGGGTAACCACATCGCTATCTCAATTGGTGGAAGCCAGGGAAACTTCGAACTTAATGTCTTCAAGCCTATGATGATTCATAATCTACTTCATAGCACGAGTCTGCTTTCAGATAGCTGCGTATCTTTCTCAGAAAAATGCATACTTGATCTCAAGGCAAACGAAGAGAAGATCGCTGAGCATCTAGAGAACTCATTGATGTTAGTCACCGCTTTGAATCCTCATATTGGATACGACAATGCGGCTAAAATTGCCAAGAATGCTCATGAAAAAGGACTTACTCTCAGACAAAGTGCTATCCAACTGGATATGCTAAACGAGGAGCAGTTCGAAGAGTGGGTCAGACCTGGTGATATGACAGGACCGAGAGAATAAGAAAGAGCTACGCTAGCTTCAGGAAATTATCGGGCCGATATCAGGTGGGAGCAACAGGGGGTTCAGCACATGGGGGAGCTTCCCCCCCTGTTAACTCCGCAGGGTCCGGGTGTCCCCCGGGCCCGAAGGCCCGGGATTCCCCGGGTAGACGACTCTGGAACTTCGTGCTCTTCCTTTGTCATTTTCCGACTCTAGAGAGATCTCCCTCTCTTTCGCCGCATCCGTTTCTGGTACTGCGTCTCCGCTTTTCCTTTCACGTCTCGATACTGGCTTCTCCACGGGTCTCCCCGCCCTTGTTGCCTGGTGTTTCCCTTGGTTTCCTTCCCCTTCCTTGCGTCCAGTTATCTCTGCCTCGTTCCCCACCTACATGACCCAGGTTCATTCTCTTCCCCCTACGCATGTGTATCTCTTCAGCTCCTATCTCGCTCTCCCTTTCGTTTCCTCCAGTTCGTCCGATTTATTCGCCGCGGCCTTTGCGTCCACAGACGCTCCAGCCTCTCCCCGATTTCCTTTCGGATCTCGGTTCGACCGCCCCAGTTTAGGGGCTCGGTTTTTGTGGCCCGCGAGTCGCGCCGAAGCGCCCTCACACCACTCCCCCGGAGCGGCAAAGAACACAGGGTGATGGGTGGCTCATAAACATTTCGTCTATATTGGAGCAGTACACTGGAAATAGGGGTATTTGGGAGTGTTTTTCCACTGCAAATTAGACACCCCGCAGTGCGCGTATTTTCTTTCTCAGTTCGAATTCTCTTTCATCATTTACTTCTCTTTCGGGGGGCCGGCCGAATCGACGCCGAAGAACCTCTTTCTCGATTACATGTATGCAACCGCTATCGTCTCCGAAACAAATTGTATTCTCAGTAGCGAAACAGGTTACGATTTTAGAGCCGTGATAGAGCTCTAGCTGAGGACTCCCAATTGAAGAGTCGACTAGGAAAATCACTCCATTCCCATTCCAAGAAGAGTACCAAATTCCTGTATTCTCGTTCAATGAAGGACCGAACGATACTACATCAATAGAATCTGAAGACTCTATGTTCCAAGATCCTAGGGATTCGCCAGTTGAAACACCTCCAGAATCGAGCCCTACAACCCAATCACTTCTACAATCAATTGTACGGATAGCAGAGTTTCCGATGCTAACTGTAGAGCACGATACTCCATTAATTTCAGTAACTGAACCATTACTATGGCCCAAAACTATGCTTCCTCCATCTAATTGACACCCAGCAGTAATTGGCTTATTTTCATCCAGATCAATATATTCAATCGCTGCTTCAGAAGCAATGGCGTATCCACACTTGGGCCGACTGAGTCCCATCAGAGCTCGCCCTTGAAAATCAGAAAGAGACCAAGCTCTTCCAATTATATCCCTCCTCCATCTAACTTCCCCAGAATAGTCAATTTTCCATATGAATCCCTCGGAATAGTCTTGAATCTCGAAATTGTAAACTGAGGAAGTCACCCAAACGCATTCTGATGAAACTCTAACGAGATCGCTCGAACCCTCTAAATCCACACTCCATGCCTCTTCTCCAGATGCCAGTTGAATTGCATGAATTCTATCTGACTCTGTGAAGTAAAGGAAGCCATTGTCGGAATCTGCATTTGAACAAGGCCCTTCGAACCTAGATCTCCATATCTCTTTACCACTTGCCAACTCCCAGCAAGCCACCTCTCCCGATTTAGAACCTGATACAAGGAATCTCCCTGAAACTCTGACGAAGGCACTCTCTCCATCAATCTCCCTGATTAGAGATGAGTAGTCGGTAAGACTGGATAATGTCATGCGTACTCCATCTATCCTCAAGCACTAACTCCGTAAAGCCTCTCAACCTTTGAGCCAAGATATCTTATGAAAGCATCAGGAGATGGATCCTGTCCTGTGGCTTCTTTGATTAGCTCCGCCGGTTCTAGCACGCTCCCTCTTGAGTGGACATTATCCCTCATCCATTTTAGTAGGTGGGAGAATTCTCCTTCTCTGACCTGAGTATCGTGTTCGGGGAGGTCCTTCCTAGCAGACTCGAGTAGTTGAGCAGCGTATAGATTACCAAGAGTGTATGTGGGGAAGTATCCGATTGCACCCATTGACCAGTGAATATCCTGAAGAACCCCTAGTGAACGATTAGGGGATCTAATCCCCAAGTATTCCTGGTACATTTCGTCCCAAGCATCCGGAAGATCATCTACATCGATTTCGCCAGCAATGAGTTGCTTCTCGATTTCATACCTGATCATGATGTGCAGATTGTATGTGGCCTCATCAGCATCCACCCTGATTAACCCAGGCTTCACTAAATTAACTGCCTGCCAAAGTTGCTCTGGACTGACTCCGTCCATATTTTCAGGGAAGAACTTCCTCCACAACGGGATGGACCACTCACAAAATTCTCTGGACCTTCCTACCTGATTCTCCCAAAGACGACTTTGGCTCTCGTGAATCCCAAGACCATTTGCCTTTCCAGCTGGTTGGAAGTCTAACTCTCTTGGCCTTCCCTGCTCGTAAGTGCCGTGACCTGTTTCATGCATAGAACCAAACAGTGATCCAAACGGATCTTCCTCACTATAGCGAGTCGTCCACCTTACATCATCGGGATTTGGGCCTCCACAGAACGGATGAGTAGACAAATCCCTCCTACCTGCTCCGAAGTCGAAACCTATTGCTTCTGAAACACTTTGACTCAACTGTTCCTGTGCCTCCTGACTCCAATTGTTTTCTGTAACCCAAGATAGATCCGGTGCTTCGTCCTTTTCAACAACTGCCTTAATCAGAGGTGCCACATTTTCTCTTAGGCCCGAGAACAGGGGGTCTAGCCTTTCTACGGTTAGGCCACTCTCGTAAAGATCGAGCAATGCATCATATCTCAGGTCATCATAACCAAAGAAGTCGGCCTTCATCCTTGCATGGCTAATCGCTATCTCGAGATCATCACGGAAAATCGAGAAATCGTCCTTATCCCTTGCTTCAGTCCAAGAAATTAGAGCCTTGGACCGATGCTTCGCCATCTCTTCAACGAACTCCGTTGGCAATTTCGTTGCTCTGTCGAAAGCCTCCCTGGCAAGTCTAATATTCGCCATTCTAATTTCATCCATATCTTCATTGGACTCTATCTCGTCCAACATTTCTCCTATTCTGAAATCAGTTAGTCTCTCATGAGCAGTTTTGGAAATCCAAGCGAGCTGTTCCGCCCTCAGAGGAGCCGCCTTTGGAGGCATCAGAACCTCCTGATCCCAACTCAACAGGCTCCCTATCTGCCTAATCAAGTCGATATCTTTCAACCTCGCCAGTAATTCTTCGTACGCGCTCATACCTTGTCCACTGAGGACATAGACACATAGGTTGCGGCCCGCTATACTCTAGATGGAAAGCGAGTATTGATAGCACTCGACATTAATGCATAATCGTGAAAGACATGTCGAATCGCCAACTGGTCGAAGAGCTCAACAAAGCACTATCATGGGAACTCAGAGCAATAGCACTGTATGCGCACTATTCTGCATACGTTTCCGGGATTCACAGACTCCATCTATCTGCTCACTTCAACAATGAAGCCAATGAATCTTTGATGCACGCTGCTACTGTTCGTTCAGCAATAGTAAAACTCGATGGAACAGCGATAACTGAGAGGGATCCGTCTACAATAGTTCATACTTCAAACTACAAGCTCATGCTCGAGGAGGCCTACAATACAGAGAAGGCGGCTGCTGAAATTTATGGTAGAATATTGCCATTGTTAGAGGAATTAGGAGATTCGGAGCTTTATGACTCCTTGGAAGTAGTGTACTTCGATGAACAAAGGTCCGTTGAAGAACTTAGGATGATGATGAAGGAATAGCTGGAAACACACTCCCAGCAATACCTAATATTGATGCAGACTAGCCCAACCGTGCAATTAGTGTATCATTGCCGGATATATCGAAACTTTCTGCTTGCCTTGCTCCTGCTTGCTCCAGTATTTTCTGGATGCTTAGGGCCAGACTCTTCAGAATCCGAAGATATGCAAGAGGAACACTGGCTTCCTAGAGTGGAGGATCGTTCGGACCTCATTTATTCAGATGATGATGAATTCAGCATAGTCTCATCTAATGGCTCATACGGTATTGACCAGGTAAGGTCAATTTTTGTGCCAGTTCCAGAAATTACACTTTCAGACGGAGGAGCTGGAGCTTCAGGAGGCGCAGAAGTTCACTTGGGACTCTGGCTTCCAATCATAGAAGGATGTGATATGGACTCTTCGGACATTTCAGAAGATTGCAGAGTACCGATAATTACCGAAATAGGGCCATACTATGATGATGGGGATGTAGACGCATTGACTCCTGCGGATAGACTGGGCCGATTCCTAATTGAGAATTTTGTACCACATGGTTTCGGAGTAGCCCAAGTTAGCGTATTCGGAACTGGAGAATCTAACCATTGTATGGACCTAATGGGTCTCGATGAACAGTTGGGCATTCATGCTGCAGTAGAGTACCTCGGTAAGGCGCCTTTCTCAAACGGCAAGATCGGCGCAATAGGGAAATCTTACGACGGCTCTACGCCATGGGAAGCAGCTGCAATGGGGTCCCCATATCTCAAGACTATTGTCCCAATGTCAGGTCTAATTGGCGTTCACGATTTGATGTGGAGAAATGGTAGCATGGAAGCTAGAGGGGCGATAATGCATAATGGAGTCTATGGCAGCTTCGGTTTGGATGGAAATCTAGAGGATGCACAGAATGCATGCGAGGGATACATGGAGGGATACTACGCCGGAGTAGGAGCCTACCTAACTGGCGATAATCTTGCTTGGATTGGTAGCGACTACTGGGAGGAGAGGCACTTCCTGAGCCGAGCAATTCAGAACTACAACGGCTCTGTATATATCATTCATGGATTGCAGGATTGGAACGTCGATCCGCACATGGCATTCCCGGTTCATAATATGATGATCGATGCAGGTTTCGAAGTAAAGGGACTTTACGGACAATGGGGTCACGATTACCCCGATAGAAGGTCTGGACATGAGGGTCTGAACTCTGGTAGAGGGGCAGAGGCCTTCCCTTACACACTAAGATGGGATTGGGCGGATGACCTACTTGAGTGGTTCAACTACTATCTAATGGACAAGGGTCCACAACCCAGACTGATTGCTGAAGTTCAGGATAACATGGGTGGTTGGCGAGTTGAGGAGACCTATCCCCCAAATGATATCCACTGGATAGAAATGGATATGGATTATTGCTCCATAATAGGAGGGAGTGATACCATTACCGCTACCTCCACCCTTACAATAGAATGTCCAGACTTCGATGAAGAAACCAGGATCGTTGGGACACCAACCTTCCATGTTGAAGCTACCATTTCCCAACTATCTACTAGCGGTCACCTATTCGTTGAGATGATCCAATCAAGTAACGGGATGCATCTCGGTCACGCTGTGATGGATTTGCGATTTCATGATGGAGGAAAGGACGGAGCCGTACTCTCTCCGGGCTCTACAGTGATTGCAAAAATGGAGTTCTTCGGGATGGACGTAATTGTTCCAGAGGGCGATGGTATCCAATTAATTCTGTCTCAGACAGGAGAAGACTACATTCCT
>JAPOKZ010000052.1:0-6829 GCA_029977385.1 Methanobacteriota archaeon | reverse complement strand
TTGGTCCGCGCTCCCGGACTTGAACCGGGGACCCCCTGATGGCTGCCTACAACCGTGTGTTTTCAGTCTACAGTCAGGTGCTCTAGCCAACTGAGCTAAGCGCGGCAGAGCAATGGAGTGACTCTCGCCTTATGTCGCTTTCCGGTGAATAGGTGTGATTCAACGCGGACATCAATAGTATCCCCCGCGAAACAGAGTTGGTCCGATAATCGGCTCCGAAGACCATCCAAGTTCCTCAACGGTTAAGAAGGCAAAGAGCAGACTGAGGGGGCGTAATAGGCAGAAATGCCTGGGATGCGCGAGGCGAGTTAATGGTAGAGGTACCCAGTAGTTCAGTAGCCCCAGAAGGGGCCGCAAATGCCCCTGCTAGGGTGCCAACCGCACTGACTGATCGAGAGTTGGAGAACTTCGGGCCCCCTGATCCCAGGATCCTAGTTTGTGGCTGCGGAGGGTCAGGAAACAACACCATGAACAGAATCACGCACATAGGTGTCGAGGGAGCCATCACCGTCGCGATTAACACCGACAAACAACACCTCGACAACACAAGGGCGATGCAGAAGCTACTGGTTGGAAGGCACATCACAAGAGGGCTCGGTGCAGGGGGAGACCCCGTTATGGGAAGGAGGTGCGCCGAGGCTGGCAGGGACGTAATCACCAAGATCGTTGACGGAGCTGACCTGGTATTCGTAACAGCAGGACTGGGCGGGGGAACAGGGACCGGAATCGCCCCGATCGTTGCAGAGGAGGCCAAGAGGTCTGGTGCTCTGGTCGTAGCTGTCGTAACAACCCCATTCAACGTGGAGAGGCGCCAGAGGATGGAGAGGGCCCTAGAGGGTCTAGATCTGGTCCGAAAGGCTGCTGATGCAGTCCTAGTTCTGGACAACAATCGTCTATTGCACTTCGTACCTAACCTCCCGCTGGATGAGGCCTTCAGCATAATGGACCAACTGATTGCCGAGATAGTGAAGGGAGTGGTCGAGACCATCACGCTCCCCAGCCTGATCAATCTAGACTTCGCGGACGTGCGCTCCATCATGAAAGGAGGAGGAGTGACTATGATGCTCTACGGAGAGAGTGACCAGGGGCCTGAGGAGGTCGTTCACGAATCTCTGAACCACCCGTTGCTGGACATTGAGATCGATGGGGCCACTGGAGCTTTGATTCACGTAACGGGTGGCCCGTACATGACTCTGGAGCAGGCGAACCAGGTCTGCGACCTGATGACCGCCCGCCTCTCCCCTAACGCTAACGTGATCTTCGGGGCCAGGCAGGACCCTGCTTTTGGCGAGACTATCAAGGTCATGTCCATCATCACCGGGGTAGCTCACGAGAGGCTCAGGAGGGAGATGGTCAGTGCGGACATGCTCGGGGAGGCCCTCAACATCGCGAGGAAGAGCCGAGAGAGGACGGACGGCGGATTCCAGAGGTTTGACTAGTGAACAGTTATGGAGAAGCCTCAAAGATGACGGGTAGGAGGAACACATGATGAAAAATACACTGGTTGCCCTCGGTCTGGCGTTTTTCCTGCTCTCTTCGGTAGTGGCAGCCCCTGTATCAGCTCAAGCGGTAAATGACCCAAAGCAACCCTCGGTGGAAAACCCGCACATGCACTTCTGGGGAACAGGTGACCTATCGTCATGCTGGACTCACTTCGACGGGAACGACTCAACCGGATCCTCCGAGGAAGGATTCGGAGAGAGGACATACGGCAGTGGCCAGGTAGAGATCTCCCTCTCTTGCAGGATGCAGGACAACCTGAAGGAGAACATGTACCTGAACCCCAACGGAACCATTCTCATTGAGATGGGCGTGCAGATCTTCTCGGATGACTGCGATGAAGCCCAGCCAGGAAGTTGCCTGACACTCACTGTTCGCAAGGGAAACCTCGCCATCGCATCGAGGGTCTTCCCCGCTACAGACAACAGCGGGAACGACGAGCAGATAAGGTGGGAGCTCCCGGTAGACAGGAACATGACGGAGTGGAACAAGAGCGTGGAGGAGCCGACCTTGGAATTGGAGTACTCGGCTCCTGGGTGGAATGGAATTGAGTGCCTCTTGGCTGACTGCACCGGTGTCTTCCGATTCTACTACTCAAACAACCAAGACGGCATGGATGCAGAGGTCAATTGGCCGGTCGTCAACATGACCGAGGAAGTCCCTGGCGAGGGAGATGGCGGGGGAGATGATGGGGGCAGCCTCCCGGGCGGCCTCCCGGGCTTCGGTCTAGCAGCTGGTCTCGGCTCTCTGGCCATTGCAGCAGTGGCTGCTAACTCCAGAAGCAACAGAGACTAGGGAAATAGTATATTTGCCGCAACCTAGGACTTGTGTTTAATGGAAATTAAACAGATATTGCAACCAAAGTACTTCTTGATCGGATTCGGAGTGTTATTCCTCATTGCGGGCACATTCAACTTCGTAGGTGCTGAGGGTGCCGCTGAGACGGCGTATCCCGATACCTCCACCGATCGCGATGTTTTCTATGAGCAGACGTTCGGGGCCTTTTCAATCGGGCTGGCATCACTTTCCCTAGTAACAGGAATCTTCGTCAAGGGCAGGGAGCTGTCAATCCTGGCGATGGCAGCATCTGGGTCGATGTTGGTCGTGTTTTCCTTGCACTATACCTCAGGAGAAGCAGTGGACTATGGTTACAATGACCCAGTCATGTTCGGCGTTCTTGCTTCCTTGCTGGCGTTGCAGGGCATCTCAGGATACCTTCACCTGGAAGACGATTAGAGGTTTACTATCCTACCATTTTTCCACAAGCTATTCCTCTTCGGAATGATCATCCTCATCCTTCTCTGCCATAGCCATATCAGAAAGGTCTCCCTCTAGACTTATCCGGCATCTTCCCTAGAGAATATGATGAACAGGGATAGATGAGATATTTGAAGACCTGAAACTCATCGCAACATTGTGGCTGTAGTCGGTGAGCGACTGTTTCTCTCAGAAAAGGGCTCTATCGGAATAGGAGCTATGATTGTGTTCATCGCCCTAATATTGGTGGCCGCCGTTGCTTCAACGATCATCATCAAGACCGCTGAGGAGCTTCAGCAGAATGCAGAGAATACCAGCTCGGATACGAGACAGCAAATTTCGGGAAAGGTCACGATTTCCGATGTGTTCGTTAAAACTGCCGCGAGCCCTCTGTGTGTCGACCACTCGTCGGGCGGTGGCTGCAACGCTAATTACCCCGGTCCGGATTACTTCACCGACGTCGCAACATTCGAGGTCATAGCTAGAGTCTCTTCGGGTTCTCTAAACGTTCAACAGGGAGACATACAGTGGTACGTAACGTGCAAGGTTACTTTCGTACAATGGACTCCGGATGTAGCACCATGGTCGCAACCTGTTGAGACGATTGGCACTACCTCCTACTCCGTAATTGATTCTGGCGTGGTCGACTCTAAACAGCTAGGGGGGACGGACATAGACGATGGAGCAGAGATCACGGCAGGAACTACATTCAAATTCGAGATAGACCTATCTCCGACCAACGTCGATGACGAGGTTGGGGCCGTTAACGAGGATATAGAGGAAGCCGACTTCGCCACTTCAGTCACCCCTGGGTGTGATGCGGAGGCAGGTGTGGGTCAGGAGCTAGGCCTTAGGTTAGTAGTGGACGGAGGAGGGGAGACCCTAGCCACGCTCAAGATCAAATCCATACTCCCCGGGGCCTCTGTAATGTAGGGTTCTCCCTCTCATTAGGTAACGTGAATCTTGCACATATCACAAGGGGCCCTAGTGTATGCATACGTCATGGAGGGTTAGTGGGATTTAGTTGGGTGACGGGATAAGCACAATGGGGATCACAGTTGGTCGAATGGGACTTCCGATTCCTCTCCCGAGCCCAGGTGCTTGATCTTGACAACCCGCTCTGACCACTCGTCCGGCATCACCATCACCAGCCTCTCTGCCCCGAGCCTCTCCGCGTGCTTGAAGACCCACTTCATCTTCTTGTCCTCCAGCACTAGGTCGGCGCTCCTGCCGCCTGACCTGATGGCGGATGCCACCTCCATGGCAGCCCCCCTCAGTTCGTGGCCCATCCCGAACACGATGTCCTGGACCCCCTGGGGGATGTCAGGCACCATGCCCTTCTCGCGAAGCAGCTCCATCACCACCATGTCCCCGAAGCCGAACCCGGTCGCTGGCAGGTCCTTGCCCCCCAATGTCCCGATGAGCCTGTCGTAGCGACCTCCCCCGCAGACCGCCCTCAGCTCGCCGGCCCTGTCGTGCGCCTCGAAGACCGGTCCGGTGTAGTAGGCGAGCCCTCGGACCACCGAGGCGTCCAGCTCCACCCAGTCGCTGATCCCGTAGGACTCGAAGAGGGAGAAGATCGCACCTAGCTCCGAGGCTGCCTCGCTGGAGCCTCCCAGGGTCGCTTCCAGGTCGCTCATGTCCTTGATGCCCAGGGCCGACTGGATCGTGGATATCGCATTGGGGTCGAGTCCCAGCTCTGCCAGCTGCGCCTCGATGGCCTCTGCGGGAAGCTTGTCCATCTTGTCGATGACTATGCAGGTCTTGGAGAAGGCGTCCCCGGTGACGCCGAGCGATCCCAGTACCTCCTCTAGCACCTTCCTGCTGCTCACCCTGATGACCAGGTCGTCGGAGGAGAGTCCCACGCTGCGGAAGAAGTGCACGAGGACGGAGACGATCTCCGCGTCGGCCTCCACTCCCTCAGCCCCCCAGATGTCGACGTTCCACTGGTAGTGCTCGCGCCCTCGGCCCCTCTGGGTCCTCTCGTAGCGCCAGCACTGGGGTATCGAGTACCACTTGATGGGGAGCGCTAGGGCCCCCGATCGGGCCATCACCATCCTGGCGAGGCTCGGGGTCATCTCCGGCCTGAGCGCCACCTTCCTCCCCCCCTTGTCCTCGAAGTTGTACAGCTGCTGGGTTATGTCCTCGCCGGACTTCCGGGTGTAGAGCTCCTCCGTCTCCAGCACCGGGGCGTCGTACTCCTCGAACCCGTGGGAGCGCGCGGCGCTGTGGAACTTCTCGAAAAGCCAGTTCCTGACCCTCATGTCCTCGGGGTAGAAGTCCCGGGTGCCTCGAACGCCCTGTGTCACGGTCCCGCCAAGAACGGGACCACTTCAAGCCCTACGTCGTTCCCTGAACGCATCGAGCCTTTCTTTGCGGGTAATCCTGCCATCCGCGAGCGGGAACGCGTAGTACCTCAGGGCCAGGAAGGTGAGGAAGCCGAAGGCTGAGGTGTTGACCACCCAGGACACCAGCTGGCCCATCCCCATAATCTCGATCATGATGTGGAAGGTCACCGTAGACACCGCCCACAGCGTCCCGTAGACTATCATCAGCTTGGTGAAGCTGGACCTGACCTCCGAGTCGGACTCGAAGGTTATCCACCTGTGCAGAGCGTAGGCCTGCACCGAGCTGATCAGGAAGGATGCTGCCCATGAGACGGTCTCGGGGTACGGCGTCCATGTGTTGTAGTTGTAGAAGAATAGGTACAGTGCTGCGAAGATTGCTACGTTGAAGCACCCGACCGTGCAGTACATCGCATACTCCCTGATCATCTTCGTCCAGGGATAGTCATCGCTGAACATCATCAACCAGGCCCCCTCCAGTCCGAGAGGGTGTGAGCGATATGAACGGGTACGTCCTCGGCGAGGAGCCCGGGGCCCTTCTCCGCCGCTGCCCTGTCCCCGGCCTCCCTAAGTAGCGAGCATCCCAGCCGGGCTGCTGGCCATGGTGGCATCCCCTGGGCCATCAGCCCACCGATGGCTCCGGCGAGGAGGTCCCCCGTCCCGCCCACGGCCATCCTCGGGTGTCCGCCCCTCGCTGACGCGTTTCTCCCCATCGGGCCCGTGAGACGGTCCTCCGGACCAGTGATCACGATGGTGGAGTCCTCGTCGAGGCACTCTGAGAGGGCCTCGTGGGGCTCGGACTCCCCCAGCCATCGGGACGCCTCTGCCTGGTGTGGGGTGGCTACCCCGGTCATCCCACTGGGCCACCTCCCATCCGGCAGGGCGCCTATGGCATCGGCATCGACGACCAACGGGATCCCCATCTCAGTCGCCAGTGATATGACGGCCCTCGCGGCCTCGGTTGTTCGCTCGTCCCTGCCCAGACCCGGACCTATGACTATCGAGTCAGGGCGCCTTCCGGAACGGGCGATGCCCTCTATCGCAGGCATGGAAGACATGGTCAGGCATTCTCCGTCGGGGAGCTCCTCTGGGATGATGCTGGTCGGCCACTCGCACCTGCTCGCGGCCCTCGAGGGCATTGCTACGTGCACGAGGTCGCATCCGCTCCTCGCCGCTGCCATCCCCGAGAGGATGGGGGCGCCATGGTACGGGCCGCCTCCTATCACCAGCAGCCTGCCTCGGTCCCCCTTCCTCGCACCCGGCTCCAGGGAGGGGTAGCGCTGGGAGTCTCCGGGACCGCAGTCCTGCACCTCTGGAGGCCATGGGAGGTCCGAAACCAGGACCTCTCCGCAGTCCTGCGGGTCCATCCCCAGCTTCGTGGAGTGGAAGGTGAGCGTCCTGGACGCTCGGAGGCAGTCGGGGCCCCCCAGCCCGGTTGGGATGTCGCAGGCTAGCACGGGCACCCCCAGGGACCTGGCCCAATCGGACATCTCGGAGATCGGCCCCCTGAGGGGGGAGCCGGGGCCGTCCGACCCCGCACCGAGCATGCAGTCCACGACCAGGTCCCAGGTCCCGTCAGGCCTGGATGGCCACACGTGGACCCCCGGGGAGCCCTCGGCTATCGATCTGGCGTGCGATGACGCCTCCGTCTTCGAGGAGGCGTGGCTCGCCACGACCTCGGACCTCCCGGCCATGGGTTCCGAGCAGGCAGCGACGAACCCGTCACC
>JAPOKZ010000005.1:0-37167 GCA_029977385.1 Methanobacteriota archaeon | reverse complement strand
CTTCTGACCACTCCTTGCCTTCTACAATCTCTCCCTTTATCCCTTCGAGAGTCCTTCTAGCAACGTGGCCGGCATCTCGCCATTGCTTCAGATCCTTCTCTTCCACCATGCCAAAACTTCCTCAGAACTTATTTTTCCTTCCCTGATTACCTCAATACTCAACGACTCAGGTGATTCGCAGACCGTATGCCATGCTATCAAAGTACTGGGTAGACCTCCTTCACAGAGACCATCAACTCCAACAACCGCTTCCTCGGCACTGCAAAGAGACTCTGCGGCTTCGATACAATCTAACAAAGGCTCCTCGCCAGAAATATTTGCACTGGTTGCGGTCAATGGCCCTGTCTCACTAAGCAATTCCTTGGCAGTTCTGTTAGAAACCACTCTAATGGCTACCTTGTCACCACCTAGTCTTGGATCCATCTCACTCTTCGATCTAAGTATAATTGTCAGAGACCCCTCAGGAAATACTTCCAGAATCTCACTCACGTCATCAGGGACATGTACAATCTCACTAGCCTGACTAAGATTCACAACACCGAGACTCACAGGAGCCTCACTAGACCTTCCTTTTATCCCATAGAGTCTATCCAAAGACTTCGAATTTGGGATACATCCCAATGCAGGTAGGGTAGAAGTAGGATAAACGACACAACCTCCTGAGAGAATCCATTCTATGGCTTCTTCCAAGTTTACACCTACCTGATATTCTTCCTACTGGCCGGTGGTAGAGACTCGGAATGCGCGACGATTGTACCTACTCTAAGATCGAGATTTGATTGGTGAGTGTGCCTCTGTGAAATCCTCGCTAATTCGTAAACACCAAAGTACAAGTTTACAACTGGTAAAAGGTAGAGTAACTTCGCAAAGGCCCTTTTGTCCCAGACGTTGCTTCCCACTTTACTTCCATCTTCCATTACTACGGCGATTCCCAGGACTTTTTGCCCCAGAGATCTAGAGAATGCCAAACCGGTTAACCTCCAGTATAACCAGTGGGTAGTCAGAAAAATGGCAGCGAAAGCAATAGCATAGTGGAAATCCGAAGAAGCCCAGAGAGAGATATTCAATGCATTAGAAATCATCCCTCTAGTAGCCAAATTTAGAACTGAGACAACGATAACCACATCAATCACGAAGGCTACAAGCCTCTTTGCCCACGATGAAAGAATCGTACCATCCGGGACCGACCAATGATCTTGTTCCTGGGAAACGATGGCCTTAGCTAGAGTCCCCCCTCCATGGATGGAGATGGGAGAATCATGATCGCCCATTGTCACTCCTCACGCTGTACCCAAGAGGTGCCATGCCTCAAGTTTGTTACTTCTGATGTGATCAATCCAAGCTCTCCAATTATCGTCATGTCTGAGAGTATCCGGATCACCGACCACTATGAGCCCTCTCCTAGATCGAGTTAGTGCCACATTCAATCTCCTGCCATCCGATAGGAAACCTACGTTTCCATCTGAGTTAGATCTTACACAGGAGAAAATAATCACATCCTTCTCCCTTCCTTGGTATCCATCAACCGTCCTGACCTCAACATCCTGCATTGACTCCGGAATAATGTCCCTTATCGCTCGTACTTGACCAGCATATGGAGTCACAATCCCAATATCCGAGAATTCCAGGCCACCCTCATCGATTAGTCCCATCAATATCTTCACTACCCAAGAAGCCTCTGCAGAGTTCTCCTTAGAGGCTCCGTCTGGAGATAGTAATTCCTCACCATCGACTGGCAGGAAGGCTAGAGGAGCGTCCCAGTTTGGCCAGAGCATTCCTGCAGGGGCCTCCCTATCGGACTCATCTATTCCATCCTCCAGTTTCCCTCCGTAGAATCTCTTGTTTGGAAAATCAGAAATTGAGGGGTGCATCCTGTATTGGGTGGTAAGCAAGAGCGGACTGATACCCATTTCAACCAGACGTTCGAATAGCGACCTATTCAACCCCCCTTTCTCCGCTCTTCGTGAAATGACGGTCGGAGGCAGCTGTTTATGATCGCCGACAAGGACAATTTGCCTAGATCCCTTCACCAATGGAACCAATGATGCTGGCTCTGTCGCCTGAGTTGCCTCATCAATAAGAACTCTAGAAAACCTCCTCCCATCAAGTAGCTCATGGCCTGAACCTATGCACGTACAACATAGAACCTGAGCTCTATCTAGAATATCATCTCTAATTTGTCTTTCGAGCCTCTTGACCTCCTTCCATCCCCTACTCAAGTCTCTATGAGCAAGTCCCTTTTCCTTACCGCCTCGCATCCCCTTTATCTTGCGAGACAGCTTTTCATTCCTCTCAATCTCTTCGAGCAAGTCTCTGTTTAACTCGTGACTCTCCATTCTAGCATCCATAGTAGCTTCTCTCAGATTCTCTCTAACCTTCACTGGTTGTCCGAGTCTGACAGCTCTGATTCCTCTTTCAAGTAGGCCCTCTAGCAGATTATCGACAGCAACATTGGAATCGGCAACAGCCAGCACGGTACCAGTGTCTTGGATTGCCCAGTTCTCTAGGATTCTTACCGCAGTATGAGTCTTTCCAGTACCTGGGGGGCCCTGAATCAAAGTTAACCTCCTGCAGATTGCCCTCTTTGTCGCCTCCCTCTGAGCCTCGTTCAAGTCACTAGGAAGTGGAACCCTGATCTCTTTTGCACCTTTCATCTCTGGAACCAGCGAAGAAGTCCCTTCTGGATCGTGAACAAGCCCTAGTAGAAGCTCCCTTAGTGGAGCGCCCCCATCCTCTTGGAAGATTGAATTCAAAGCATCCCTCATTCTGTCGAATGCAACTCTATTGGCTCCTCGATCAATCCTCCATGTTCCCTTCCTAAGTCCCTTTGGCGCCTCGGGCAGGACCACTCTAATCGAGTCCCTACTTCTATTGCTGACTATCGCCTCTATGGGTTTTTCAGTCAATGGATTACTTCTGCTAAGCATGATGATGTCGCCCTGTCTGAATCTGTGTGAACCTAGATTCCTCCCTGCTCCTCTTCGAAATCTGATTACTCTTTGGCCGAATAACCAGCCGTCAGTCTTGGCGCTCAAACCAAAAATAGCAATTCCATTTGCTTCTAACTTTTTATCAGACCAATTCCTCAGCCTCTCCTCAGTCATTGCTAGCTCATCTTCTAGCTCCCATCTAATCAGACGGAGATAGGCTTCATGATGGTCCTGGCTCCTTTGGAAGCGACTTGCAATTTCATTCTCAGAACCTACCACGACCCATCGCCACCTCCTGCCCATATCACGGTTACTTTAGGAGCCCCTGACTCAAGTAATCAATCCATTTCCAGTGATAATTAAACGCTCACAGCAGTCGAGAGTAATATCCAGAGGGGGCGGGACTGGTGTTTGACAGATTCAAGTCATGGAGTAATTCAAATTCTAAGGGCATAATTTGCCCATCTTGTCAGCATACTAACCAAGAGGGAACAAATGTTTGTACAAGATGTTACTATCAGATAGACCGACCTTCTTTCCAGCAGAATTCTGGACTAGAGGAGGACGAATCTACAGATCTTCTGGACCAACTTATGACTGAGATTGAACATGAGGAGGAGGAGGAAATCACGCCTCCTTCATTCGCATTGGAAGACTTAACAGTTGAAGTTTCACAATACGGAGAGGGGGAAGAAATAGTCCTCGATAGAAAGCCGGACTTCGATTCAATGATTCCTTCAGAGGAAGATGTCGATGAAGAATACGAGCTAACAGCAGATGATATCCCCCAATTCGTCCAGAAGTTCGAAGTTCCAAAGGATTCGTCCGAGGAAGAGGAAACGATTGAGCAGAAGAAAATCGAATTAGTTCAACCAAATTCTGAGACTCCGACGTTCGTACAACCCTTGCCTCCTAGTGAGATCATAGAAGCCGAGGAGAGTGGTATGCCCCTTCCCGATCAACCTCAATTAGAGTCCGGAGACTTCGATGGAGACGGTAAGATCGACGAATTCGAAGCAGCATTCTTCAGTGAGCAAGAAGAACAGGGAACCTCCTCAGAAATACCCCCTGCTCCTTCATTTCCAATCCCGAAAATTACTGCAGTTCCATTACAAGATGAGCAGGGCTCTGTCCAGCCAGAAAATATTCCAAAGTTACCCTCCGCTCCAGTCTTCCCTCAACAAGAAACCACTGCAGAATCAAATGAGACCTCCGAAGAAACCCTCACCTTCTGGCCATGGCAGCAACAGGAAGAATGGCCCGCTGCGGAAATTATCAAGCAATTGCAATCAGCAATAAGATCAGCAAAGGAGCAGAATACAGCCCAAGCCACGGTTCTCTTGGATGAAGTAGGGCCTCATCTGGGAAATAGGACCTCATTGGTATATTCCGTAGGAAGGCTACTCATGTCGATCGGTAGAAATTCTGATGCCAGAAGAATGGTGGAATCTGCAATAAAGACATATCCAGATGACCCAGACCTAGTCCGAGCAAGAGAGAAACTGATTTCATAACCTAGGTGATATGCGCAGAACTGATGCGCCGGGACTCCTCCCCTAGAATGATGCAAAGGCGAGCCACCTCTACAATAAGAGTGGACGAGGGCCTGGTTCTGAGACCAGCCTCTAAGTCTTACATCCCAGAAATTGTCGAAGCATTCGAAGAGACATGGCCAGATGTGATGAGGGCAATGCCCTGGATTAACCCAGATAAGGACATAAGCCCTCAGATTGAGGATTTCATACGAGACACTGAGAGAAAGGGTAGATCCGGTCTCCTTCATCACTGGGTGATGATTCGTCCTTGGGATGGTTATGTTATTGGTTTAGTTGGTTTCGATAGAGTTACTAGATCTGAGAGAGCGATTTGGAATTTGGGATACTGGGTCAGGAGCTCAGAACAACGACACGGATATGCCAGACGCAGCATCGATGCAGTTCTAGGTTGGTTGGGGCAGGTTGGAGAAATGATCGTAGAAGTCAAGGTCGACCCAAACAATACAGCCGGCTCAAAGACCGTAATTAGAACAGTGAGGAAATGGAAAGGAGAGAGGTGCGTATCGGGGGACTCTCCGATAACTGTTGCTGGAATCAGGACAATTCACGAATGCCATTTGATAGAGTTGGGGCCCGCAACATCCCCATCATAGGCAGACACAACCGTCGACCCATTCAAAAAACACGCCTTGGCTGGTGATTCTGCCCAACAGGGCAGTGATTGCCATGTCCCCCCCAGAACCCCGACAGACTCTTCCCGATTCGGACCCAGAAGAGACTGATGAATGGTTGGAATCATTGAGGACTTTAGCATCGTCACACGGCACGTCAAGAGCAAGACTACTCCTGCAGGAGTTAATGTCGGAAGCATCCTCACTGGGGATTGACATTGCCCCATCTAGAACCCCGTACCTAAATTCAATTTCCATTGATCAGCAGTCCCCATATCCTGGAAACCTAACCTTGGAGAAAAAGATCCAGAATCACGTACTTTGGAACGCAGCCGCTATGGTCTCCGATGCAAACAGAAGAATGGACGGGATCGGGGGGCATATTTCCACATACGCCTCAAGCTCTACTTTGTACGAAGTAGGATTCCAGCATGTATTCCGGGGAAAGGAATTCAATGGGATTGGGGATGCCTTGTTCATCCAAGGACACGCTAGTCCGGGAATATACGCTCGGGCATTCCTTGAAGGTAGAATTACCGCAGATCAGGTTTCTAACTTTAGGCAGGAGGCCTTTGTAGATGGGCTATCTTCATATCCACATCCACGATTAATGTCAGAATTCTGGGAGTACCCTACGGTTTCGATGGGATTAGGGCCACTCGGTGCCGTGATGCAGGCGAGATTCTGGAAGTATCTCGATCAAAGAGGACTCGCTGATACTTCGGAGAGTCGAGTCTTCGCCTTCTTAGGGGACGGAGAGATGGACGAACCAGAGGCAATAGCTTCCATAGCAGTAGCCGGTAGAGAAAGCTTGGATAATCTAATCGTGGTAGTAAATTGCAATTTACAGAGGCTAGACGGGCCTGTAAGAGGTAATTCCAGCATCATACAAGAACTAGAGGGGCTATATCGAGGAGCGGGATGGACAGTAATCAAGCTAATTTGGGGGTCTGGATGGGATAGAGTATTCCAGAGAGACCCAAATGGAGAACTACTAGAGAAGATGGAGGGAATCGCTGATGGCGACTGGCAACGACTCAGCACCCTTTCTATCAGTGATTTCAGAGAAGAGTTGTTCTCTGGAAGCGAGTCTCTGAAGACCCTTGGAACCTCACTCTCGGATCAAGAAATTGAAGATCTTACTAGAGGGGGGCACGATCCTGTGAAGGTGTATTCCGCATACAAATCGGCTATCTCTGCAGAGGGCCCAGCTGTAATCCTGGCTCATACAGTAAAAGGATGGGGTATCGACTCTTTTGAGGGCAGGAACTCAACTCACCAGAAGAAGAAGATGACTCTCGATGACTTGAAGGCCTATCGTGACGCGCTGGACATTGATATCGACGATTCCAGACTCGAAGATAACCCCTTCATCCCGCTCGAAGAAGACTCGGATGAGATCAAGTATCTGGCTGAAAGAAGAACATCTCTCGGGGGCTCATTGCCGTCAAGAAACCCTTCCAAAATAAACTTCGAACTTCCTGGGCAGGACACTTATTCAGCATTTGACCAAGGGACACCAGAAGGCCAAGAGGTCTCTACGACCATGGCTTTCGTACGTCTACTAAGAAATCTGATGAAATCAGATATAGGCCCTAGAGTCGTCCCCATCATCCCTGATGAAGGAAGAACTTTCGGAATGGATCCACTGTTCAGCGAGTTTGAGATTTTTGCTTCTAGAGGTCAGAAGTACACCCCTGTGGATCATAAGATGCTCCTAAACTACAAGGAGTCAGAATCAGGGCAGGTCCTTCAGGAAGGTATTTCCGAGGCAGCAGCTATTGCCTCGTGGATTTCTAGTGCAACCTCATATTCTAATGCAAGATCTGCAACTATGCCATTCTACACCTTCTACTCGATGTTCGGCTTTCAGAGAGTAGGGGATCAGATTTGGAGTGCCGCAGATGCTCGCGCCCGAGGATTCCTGATGGGTGCCACAGCCGGCAGGACGACCTTGAATGGAGAGGGCTTACAGCATCAGGATGGACATAGCCTATTGATGGCCTCGGCCGTACCCCACTGTCGTGCATGGGATCCTGCATATGCATACGAGTTGGCTGCTATTATCAGACATGGAATAGATGAGATGTGGGGGCAGAACCTTGATGTCTTTCATTATGTGATGCTTTACAACGAGAATCAGCAGCAGATGCCCAAGCCACCGGATGTGGATGATGGCATCGTAAGAGGAGCATACAAAATAGAAGAACTTGGAGATGGAAGCGACAAGATTAGGCTTCTAGGATCCGGACCAATTCTCAGGAATGTTAGGGAAGCAGCATTGGAGCTTCATCGTGACTATGGGATATCATCAGAGGTATGGTCCGTTACCTCCTACGGGGAACTACGCAGAAAAGGTCTTGAGCATGAAAGATCAATGCGCCTTAATCCTGAAATTTCCGAAGAACCTTACGTCTCCAGATGTTTTGGAGATCAAATCCCTACGGTTGCCACTTCTGACTACATCTCCTCAGTACCTGAGATGATTCAGAGATGGATCGGAGGTAGGTACATTGTCCTTGGAACAGATGGATTTGGGAGATCTGACACCCGAGAAGCCCTGCGTTCGTTTTTCGAAATCGATACAAACAGCATTGTTGTTGCAGCAATCTCAGCATTAGAGCAAGAAGGCACATTACCCTCTGGGACGGTAGAGAAAGAATTGAGAAATAGGAATCTAAACCGAGAGAGAATGGATAAGACAGAGTGATATCAAATGGGCAGGATATCAAACTCTGTCAGATTCATGTTTAGATGGGTTCCATGGGTAATTACAGGTGCTTCGTTAGCATACCGCAGGCTTCCCGACAAATCGCAGAATGAGATCAAAGAAGTAGCAAAGGAGCCTCACAAGTGGGGGGAAGGATTAGAGAAGGCCTGGGATGCTTCGAAAATAGGTGCTGAGCATTTCAAGAGGACATCAGGAACCTTAGCAAACATACTGATCGGGAGAAGAGTCAGTAGAAAGGAGAGGATTCAGGCAAGAGACGACTTGGCTGCTTTGAGTTTGGTAGTCCCTCCTCTGAGGGTATTCATGATTCCTGGCAGCCAAATCCTGTTGGGGATTATGGCACGAGTAACTCCATGGAGGCTAGTTCCAGACGATTGGATTCCTCTGAACGCTCTGAAGAAGATAAGGGGCGAGGAAACACCTTCTTTAGACCAAGAAAGCACACATGTTAGAAGGATGCTTGGCAGATAAAATCAGTCAATCATAGTGATATTGGAAAGGAAGTAGTTGTGTTTTAATGCATCTCCCAGACTTATCCAGTCTGGAACCTCGCCTTTGAAGTCATCATATCTGTGCCCAGGAATCAATCTCCAATCGGGAGGTAGACCACTGAGAATCTGCTTGGCTCTAATCAAACTCCTCTGCTGTGCTTGTGGATCTCCTCCGGGAAGATCCACTCTTCCTGCACTCCTAACGAAGAGAAGATCTCCAGCATGATACACTCCATGCCCGTGAAAGGTTACGTGACCGGGTGCATGGCCAGGCGAGTGGGTAACTGTGATCTCAATAGATCCTGCACGCCAAACCACACTTTCTCCGGGTTCACAGTTCCAAGTGTTCGTGAAATCTACTTTTCTGAATACGATGTTCCCCAATAAGCTCGGCACTCTTGCATCTTCGTGCCCCCAGACCTCAAGTTCTGGGTATTTCCTAATCATACCTGGAAATCCTGCTGCATGGTCTCTATGAGTATGCGTGTATAGGAGATGAGTGGGATGGAGACCTTCTTCTTCCAGCTTGGTGCACCACTTTTCTGCATCGAATGGATCAACTATTGCAACAATTCCGTTTGCTCGGTCCACGAAGGCAGTATTCATGTTCATCAGAGACCCCATTTGTGTTATCCAGACCTCTACACCGTCTTCCCAAATCGATGTGTGGAACTCTCCCTCAGACAGCATTAACCTTGCGAGGAAGACATAGGACAAAGTCGTAATGCATATACAAGCCATACCAAGCGCAAAGTTTGAGCAAATGCCGTACGATGCCCAAGAGATTGAATCGCGATGGCAGAAGAAATGGTCTGAAGACAAGGTTTTCGAAGTTGAGATTGATCATTCAAAACCTAAGTTCTACTGCTTGGAGATGTTCCCATATCCATCTGGACACATGCATATGGGGCATGTCAGGAATTACTCAATCGGCGATGCGATGGCACGATTCCAGAGATTAATGGGCAAGAACGTACTCTATCCTATGGGCTACGACTCATTCGGAATGCCAGCAGAGAATGCTGCCAAGAAAGATGGAGGGCACCCTCACGATGTCACACATAGCAACATCTCTAGCATCCGTTCCGATCAGGAAAGGATGGGTTACTCATATGATTGGAGGCGATTTCTAGCGACATCCGATGTGGATTACTATCGTTGGAACCAGGAGATGTTCCTAGTACTCAATGAGAGAGGTTTGATCGAGCGGAAGTCTGCTCCGGTAAACTGGTGCATAGATTGTGACACCGTTCTGGCCAATGAGCAGGTAAGGAACAATAGGTGCTGGAGATGTGGCTTAGAAGTCGTCCAGAGAGACATGGCTCAGTGGTTCGTAAAGATGACAGAGTACTCCGACGAGTTACTCGACGAACTCGATAATATCTCCTTCCCCGAGAATGTAAAGGCAATGCAGAGGAACTGGATAGGTCGCTCAAACGGAGCCCACATCGAATTCCCGGTGGCAGACTCATCATCAGTAATTGGAGTATTCACTACTAGACCCGATACCATATTCGGAGTCACCTTCCTAACTTTGTCGCCAGAGCATCCTTTGTGTGAAGAACTGTGTTCAGGGAGTGAGTGGGAAGTAGGATGGCGGGAACTCAAGGAAGAATGCTCACGAATGTCTGAGTTCGAGAGAGTAAACATGCTGAAGGAGAAGAAGGGAGTGTTCCTAGGAAGATATGCAATCAACCCACTAAACGATGAGATGGTCCCAATATACGCTGGTAATTTCGTAGTTGCTACTTATGGAACAGGTGCGGTGATGGCAGTACCTGGGCATGATCAAAGAGACTTCGATTTCGCAAAGGAGTATGACCTTGAGATAAGGAGGGTACTCGAAGAGAATCAAGACAGTGATCCTAACGAACCAATGACTAGGGCATTCGAAGGATACGGTCAGATGATCAACTCTCCAGTCGATGCTTTTGACGGACTCTCCGGAGATCAAGCAAAGAATGCAGTAATTTCCACTCTAGAAAAGAAGAAAGCAGGCTATGGCAAAGTTGAGTATCGTCTGAAGGATTGGCTACTTAGTAGACAAAGATTCTGGGGCACTCCAATCCCTATGATTCATTGCGAGTCATGCGGAATTGTCCCAGTGCCAAGTGAAGATCTCCCGGTTGAGCTACCTCTGGATGTCGTATTCTCCGAGGAGCAAAGTGGTAATCCTCTGGAATCGCACATGAGTTTCGTGCAAACTAACTGTCCTAAATGCGGAAGTGAGGCAAGGCGAGAGACGGATACAATGGACACATTCTACGATTCTTCATGGTATTTCATGAGATTTTGTGATGCGGGTAATGACGACTCTCCATTCGATCGCTCTGCTGTCGACTATTGGATGGAACGAGGAGTTGACCTGTACATAGGCGGGATAGAACACGCTGTAATGCACCTTCTCTATGCTAGATTCTTTACAAAATTCACTAGAGATGCTGGAATGAATGGAGTCGGAGAACCATTTGGAAGGCTAGTCTGTCAGGGGATGCTGAACGCTCCCGCCCCGTACTGCTCTGACTGTAACTCTGAGTATCATGTTGACTACTTCGAATCTGATTGCCCATCCTGTGGAAAAAAACTATCCAAAAGGTCAGCTAAGATGAGCAAATCTCTTGGAAATACAGTCAGTCCTGAAGAGATGATTTCAAGATTCGGAGCCGATACAGTAAGGCTTTTCATCCTCTTCGGCGCTAATCCTGAGGCAGGAATGGATTGGTCTGATAGCGCATTGGAAGCAAATCACCGCCAAATCAAATCTCTATTCGACGCGATCGACGAAGCATTAGAACTCCCCGATAAACCATCGAATATTGATGGTTGGTTATTGTCAAGGATGAGAGCAAGCAGGAAAAGGTGGATACACTCGATGTCAGAAGTTAGTCTAAGGGAAGGGGTGATGATTAGCCACTTCGAAATGCTTTCCGATTGGAATTGGTATCTTCGAAGAGGAGGTCTCGATAGGGCAACTGCGTTGAAATTCTTAGAGGTCTGGATTCCCATGCTAGCCCCTGCGACACCTCACATAGCAGAGGAGTTCTGGAAAAAGATCGGCGGAAAGGAACTCATAGCCGTACTTGAGATTCCTGAGATCAACATTGAATCTGATGACTTGCATATCCTTGCAGAAGAGGAATACGTGAAGAACATCATTTCCAGTTCCAGGAATCTCAAGACTCTAGCAGAGAGGCACTCCGAGAAAGGTATCTCCAGCGTAGTTATCCAGACTTCACCAAAGTGGAAATTAGATCTGGCGTCTGAGGCTATCAGCCTACACTCCTTGGAATTTGACTTCAAAGGAAACGGTCAGGAGCACCTAAAATCTCTTGAAATATTCAAGGAAGAGTCGACGAGAGGAGAGGTCTTCCAAACTTGGAATTCAATTACTATCGGAGGAAAGAAAACAAGAGGAAAACTCTACACTTGGTCCGAAGGGGAGAGGTATCTACTGTCAGAGGGAATCGACGAAGTAGGGATAATCTCAGCCAACTCAGATTTCATTGCTTCAGCCTTGGGCGTCGAGGACGTCGAAGCATACACCGCAGGAGCCGCAGAAGACGTTGGAGGCAAGGCCAAAATGGCCTTCCCGTTAGAACCCGGAATAGCATTCCAGTAGGTGAAACATGGCTTCAAACTTCGATTACACCGTCCTTTTCGATGACCATTGCGGGAAATGTACTAGATGGGCAGAATTCATTCAGAAAAGAGATCCAGATTCGAGAGTAAAACTCGTGGGTCAGAACAGTGAACAGGGTAAGGAGATTTTACTGGACATCCCAGACGATTTGAAGGGATTGGATTCCATTTTCCTGATTTCCAGTGATGGTAGATGGTATCCAAAGAGCGCTGCAATTTGGAGGGTATGCAGGCAACTTGTATTCCCCTGGAGTTTAGCATCAACAATGTTTCTCGTACCTTGGCCTATTCGGGACTACTTCTATGATGCTTATGCAAGAATGAGAAAGTAGTCTCCGACAGGTGGGTTCATGGGGCTCCAACATCTGCGAGTACTATTGAGTGAAGACGGGAGTGCCAAGCGACGTCGAGGACGTCGGGGGCGTCGCCGAAGACCAAGGAAGGGGAACAAACCCCCCATGGATGATGGCAGGGGCGCCAAATCAGAGGACATTGAAAGAGCACTGTCTAGGTTTACTCTTAATCCCAGACCGATGGGAATTCCACAAGAAATCGATCCCCCTCCGAGGAAGGTCGAAATCAGATGGAACACAAATGCAGTTTCTAGGGAGGTTCAGAATAGAGCAGGGAAGATTGCCTGCATCCCCGGGGAATTTGGATTTCTTCCGGAGGAGAGAGTTCAGGAAATCGCTTCTGACCTTGATGGTCTACCGATCTCATTGGAACAGGCTCTGTCCTTGAGGGCGGCACTAAATCAGGAGAAGAGCGTTTACTCTCACTCAAAATTGATGCGAAGATCAAATGAACTCAGCAGGAGGTATGATTCAGGGGAAAGCGTGATAGCATTATCAAAGAGGTTTGATGCCCCCCCAGTCAACACATTCAGGGCTATACTAACTGGACGAGGATGGACAAAGACTAGGATTAAGGATACACTAAATAAGAATCCGTCCAAATTAAACCAGAGAGATAGGGAGCAGTTTGAACTTGCTGAGTCAGTAGATCGAGTCAGCTCAGTTAACCAGACTGAGACTCAGAGCGCTGCAGAGGTTTTCGAAGAGATACTGTGTGACCACTTCTCCTCATTGGGGATAAGATTCAGGCGCCAGGAAGAGCTACTGAGGGAACAGACCAAAGAGGAAGGTAGAGCAATCATCACTCCAGACCTACTTCTGATAGATGATGTTCGAATCAATGGGATTCCATGTGCTTGGATAGACGCTAAGCACTTCTTCGGAGCCGATCTAAAGTTTCCAAAGAAGAAAACTCAGAAGCAGGTAGACAGATATGTGGCAGAGTATGGGCATGGAGCGCTAGTTTATCGCCATGGATTCTGCGATGGTCTAAGGCTAAGAGGGGCGATAAAACTAGACTCCAGTCCCTTGGATCTTAAGCCACTCGAGGAATTCCACGAGAACTCGAAATCTTAGTCTTCTACACTAATTTACCTACTCTACTAGGGAATGAGGAAAGGCCAGAAATCTCCAATGCCTCAGAAATCTTGTAAATCCAATCTTCTTCTCTATGAGGATCATTTGGTACAATCACCACACTCTCGCCCAACATACAAAGCATAGCAGATAAACTATCGGAGAATCCTGACCTATTAATCGCATCATTCACAGATTCGATAATTTCCAATCTCGATGCATCCATCTCAAGGCCGCTTTCAGAGGAGAAAATAATTGATTCCTCAATAAGTTCCGACCACCTGTGCTCTCCCCATTCTCCTTCACCAATTCTCTCCATTGCGATTTCACCCGCTCGGCAAATTTTCCTCCTCCACTCTTCACTATCGATATAACTCGAGGTATGTATGCCAGTCTTCTCTTTCCAACATATTAGAATCGGAATTTCGACAGACCAACCCTGGGAGACTCCCGGACCACTATCCAAGAGCCTTCCAGAAAATGGAGATCCGGGAGTAATCCTTCTCTCCACTCCTCCTGAGGAAAGAGCAGTTGTATCGCCCAAACCACTGGATCTCTTTCTCTCAACAATGTGAGCGACTAGGAAAGATCTTCTTACGCACTCTTCGTGGGGAATCCCGATTGCTCTCTGAATAGCCATCGATGATGCAACTGCGCCCGAGGCCGACATTCCGAAACCCTGTGAGGTTGGCAAGGACATTCTGATATCTAATTCCCAGTCAAAATCTCCTATCTCTGTAATCTCCGAAATTAACTCAGATAGTACATCCCGATAAATGCCTGAGTCATACTTGCCATGCATGAATCTTACAATTAACTCTCCAGAGCCATCCTCTCCTTTCGCTATTGCCTCGACTCCGTCATTGAGGCAAATGCCCGCACCTCTGCTTCCTTGATTCACTGGATCTTCACTTGAGTCATCAATCGTGAAGAGCAGAGTGATGTGCGCCCCGCATTGTCCCCTTCCCAGTAACATAGACATGATAACTCATCCAGAGAGATGGTAATGAATAATTGTAATTCATAGAGAACTAGAGAGGTCCTTCTCAAGAGATCCAAATCTTCCTGCAAGTTCCTCGACTGCCTTCATGAAAGCAGTTTTTGGGCTCATCGAGCCATCTGTCTCAAACGAAAGAACGTACTCTCCCGCGACCTCTTCGAGAGAAATTGCGTCCTTGAATGTCCTAGACTCCTCTGTACCCTCTCCCACGTGATTCAACTCATCAGAGAGAATTGCAACCTTGTCAACATCTTCCAACTTTCCATCCTTGTTGAAATCCTTGGCCGAGATTTCTAGATTCATATCCCACAGAATCTTTGCCTTGGTTTTGTTGTTCAGGATTCCAATCCTTCTAGGATGGAAGGTAACTCCACATGCTGGGGACCACTTTGTGTGGTCTCTTCCACGACCCATGATTGCGGTAGCATAGAATTCAATCATCTGCCCCTTCATTAGTTTAGTTATTGGTATGCTCTTATACTCGTCAGGAATCTCAAGAGCTTCCTCTCCAAGATACTTCATGTCACCTGCAGTAACCCAACGCCCCTCCTCAGTTCCGAATACAACACAGGTGTAAATCATCTGACATTCCAAGCACCCTCTGTCAGCCTCAACAAGATCCTTACAATTAGGGCACTCATCTTGGAAGTGGAACTTGTCATGCACCGTAGGAATAGGGATCATCGCAAGCCTCTGAGCGACCATTTCGTCGGGAATTGGACCAGTAGTCTCCCATATCTCCTCATCTTGCTCCTTTGTACCAAGCTGGAATCTGACGCTGTCAATAGCCATTTTTGGAGTATCTGAGATTAGCGACCTCCTGAGTGCATTGGCAAAACTCCTATCTGTCTTAGATAGAAGTATCTGTATCTTATTGTCCTCTTCTTTCAGTATCTTGATCTTAACCATTTTATCACTCCAATTCAAACTCTTCTGCCTCTTCTTCCGCCCTTGCTCTTGGTTCCATCGGTTGGCATCGGAGTCACGTCCTCAATCCTCGTAATCCTTACTCCAGCACGAGTCAGTGCCCTGATGGCTGCAGTAGCCCCGGGAGCGCTGTTCGATCTGTTTCCCCCGGCCCCTCTGTATTTCACAATAACTTGGTCAAAATCCTTCTCAGCTAGCATCTCAGCAATCTTCTCAGCGGCTCTTGTTGCAGCAAACTGTCCACCAGAATCGCTTCCACCCTTAGTAACCATCCCTCCCGAAACCTTGCAGACCGTCTCTGCACCAGTTAAATCGGTAGCAGTAATCAGAACATTGTTGAAAGTGCTGTAGATATGTAGAATAGCTTTGTGTCCCATCACGACTCCTCCTCTTCTGTGGAATCTTCTTCCGCTTCCTCTTCATCATCTTCTTGGTATCGGAGCGTCTCCAATTCCTTCCTGAATGGATGTTCAGGATCAACAAACGGAGAGTTTTCGCTATATTTCAGCGAATCCTCTTCCTCCTTTAGAACATGATAACCTGGGACCGTCATCCGCTGATCACCGATACAGATGTGCCCATGCACAATCAGATTCCTTGCTGCTCTCATAGATGGGGCCAATCCCTTGTAGTAAACTACTGATTGCAGCCTCCTAGATAGCATGTGTTCAACGTTTATCTCGAGTACGTCACCTACGTCTGCACCGGTTTGTAGGAGCCCCTTCTTAGTTAAAGAATTCAGCAATTGATCTTTCTCCTTCGCATAGTGACCTTCAGTTGAGTCGACCCTTCCAATCAACTTCATCGCCTGATTTCGATGTCTTCGGAGTGCGGATTTCTCTCTCCAGATTTCTCTCATGCCACCAACCTTCTTCAGACCGTACCTTTCCTTCAGATCGTGCTCTTCGTCAATCCTAGCCTGCTTCCAGGGGTGGGTAGGAGTTTGTGTCCTAGGTCTGGAGAATTTCGGCTCGCCCATTTTCTAACCTCACTTCTTCCTCTGGACACCAAGCGCGGAACCTCTTCGGCCGTTCGACCTAAGTCTCTGACCTCTTACCTTGTGTCCACTCCTATGCCTCATTCCACGCCAAGTCTTGATTTCTGCTAGCCTTGCCACATCGTCATCCTTAGTCATGCCAACCTCGTTAGCAATAATATGAGCATCTTCGTTTGATTCTAGATCCCTCTGACGGTTGACCATCCACCAAGGTACGTTGGTTGCATATTCATCGATAGCACTTCTGAGCTTGTCCTGTTCGTCAGAGGATAGGTGCCCCCCAAGTCTCGTTCCGTCAATCCCGGACATCTTGCAAATCATCATTGAAGTCCTGATTCCTATGCCCTTAACTGACGTCAATCCGTATGTGATAGGCTTCAATCCGTCGATGTCAGTATCTGCTATTCTGACGATATACGAGAAGTCGTCTCCTAATTCGGCTTCGTCTACTTTTGGCATTACGGTTCCCCCGTGTTCACCTTTCGGTGGCCTTTTGGGCATCCTCGCGACTTACAGTCCCTATTTGAACCGATTGGAGGTACAATATTTTGCGGAATGACTACTCCTTGCATACTATGTACAGCTTCTGAGCTCCGTTAGGTCTCTCTATCTCCATGTCTACCATGAAACCCTTAGTCCCATCCGAACCTTTCAACTCCCGTGTAATCCTTCTCTGAAGGGTAGGATGAATCTCAGGATCCAGATTGCATCTGAGGGTTATATTCGAAATCCCCTTTCTTGCCACAGACGATGCAACCTGGTCTATTGTATTCAATTCTGGAGGGGTTAACCTGTGCTGTACAATCTTCCCAGTAGCCACTACGAAACCCCTCACATCATCATCATCAGAGATTTCGTCGGTATGTATTAGCAAGGGCCTCCTCCCTTCGGTCCTAACCCAAGACGAACCTGTTCCACTCGCTATTGCCTTACTGTGCCAGGAACTCTGAAGACCACTCTCGATAAGTACTGGATCTACGACTGTCAGGTATGCTCCCCGAGGAATTTCCATTACACTTCCGAATGGCGTGATATTCGCTCCAGAGCCCCTTCCCTCAATACTGGAAATGACCCTCTTCCTTCCAACTCTTATGCATCTGTTCGGACTATCAGATGAGAGTGATCCCACCCATACTGAGAGCCTGTCAACCCTACCACCGCCTCTGCTTAGCCATTCCCATGTCCACGAAGAACCAGGAAAAGTTGTTTCAAGAATACCATCGACCATTGCACGTTGAACAGAATCTAGCCTTGGAGACAGGTCCAATAGAACTGCAGGTCCTTTCGGTCCTGTTTGTAAATGACTACTCCAACCCTTCAGAATCGATTTAATATCCGGCTCCATCTCATCTAGACTGTGATTCTGCGCATCTCTCGGCCTAGCCGGATCAATATGCAGCATTGCTACGGGAGGATGAGCCCTCGTACCTGCTTCTCTTAGACTAGACCAGTACGTCGAAACTGCCGATTCTGCAGAACATCCATCACCTACCAGGACTCGGTCGAGAGAACGTTGAATGTCTCCCTCAGAATTGAGATGCATATTTGCTGCACAGAGATTGGCCACATCTCTATCTATTTCTATACCAAGTGCAGGGCGTTTGAGAATTTTTGAAAATGCGATAAGTTGGACTCCGGAACCTGCAGCAGCATCTAGGATTACACCAGCAGGAAGATCCATCGGATCAATCTGACTGGCTCTAATCGAGGCTACAGACCATGGCGTGGATAACCTCCTCATACCCTCGCTCATGAAGAACGCAGGCTCTCCTTTCCTCGCAGACTCTGGTTTACTCTTCCTTTTTGCATTACTAACCAGTCTTTTCGAAGGAACTATTGCTGTGTGCTCCCCTTCTTCCACAGTCGTTCCCGTTGGAACTTAGTCAAGTCTCTTTCGTGAAACTCACTCTGATATCGGTGCACTTCTGAGGACCAATTCAAACCTCAACCACGTATCCTGAAGCTCATGCCCGTCGCTGTTACCGTATGCAATATCAGGAGGCAGAAGGGTGGTATGAGTCGTCCCCGTATTGATTCCCGGAATCAGTCCTCTATCGTTGTCAATATCCAGACCAATTGCAGACCAACAAAAACCCTCAATGGACCAATTGCACCCATCTCCGGCAGAATCACTCCAGTCTCCGCTATCCAACTCATCACCTGAATCAGCATCCCAAACAGTATACTGTACAGCAAAAGGGTCTCCGTTCTGTATGTGAACATCTCTATTTTCTGCACCTTGGAAAATATTGAGATCCAACCTAACTTGGGCATCTAAGTCCGAAATATGGGTAGCAGTAATGCTAATCTCTCTCTCTGAGATATCCTCAATCAAATTTAACTGCATAATAGTAACATCATTTCCCGCTAGATCGTTGACTATCAGGTAAGGCTCGTTATTTGAAGAAAAAACAACTCCTCCTCCGGCTATCTCCAATACCAGATTGATGGTTTGGTTCGCCCTATTGTAGACAGCCACACTGGCCGAGTCTCCATTGCCCTGATGCGTCCAGTCGCATCTAACCTCGCCAGGGAGTAGGAATACACCTTCCTGATCTGATAGAGATCCATGAGGCCACTCCCAATCATCTTCCCTCGAAGAGCACGAATTGGATAGAAATCCTACTTCCCAGAGCCATCGCCCATCTTCGCTTAGAACGTCAATATCAGTTGTCCCGAATACAGCATCCATGTCATCAAGGAAACCCTTTGCAGAAATTCCCACCCAGATAGAGCTCAATAACAGACTTATCCCGGTAATCACAGAGAGAACTATGGCAGCTCTAGGAACGGCCATTTTATTGAGTCCCAGCGGGATTGGAGGATGCTCAATTTCATCGGGAGTATCGGCTATCCATGATCTCGTCACGAGTCCTTAGAATTGGCAGTATGTCATCAACGTTGGCACTTCCGGATTAGTCCTTGAGTAATTCATCTTGATTAGCTAGTCCCAGCCAAGCTACAATACCTAGTTCCACTGCTAGAGCGATCATTCCAAGCAATATTTCATTCTGTCCAATATCCCCAGAAGAGAATACTAGGAAGCACACGATGGCAGCAACGAGATCCGCCAGTCCCCAGATTCTGAATCCCTTTCTTAGTTGTAGAATCCCGATAACCCAAATCTCCGTAGACATCACAATCAGGAGAATCGGTAAAACAAATTCTCCTACCATTCCAACTGCAATAGACCCAGAAATAACGAAAATATGGCCGTTTGCGGCTAGAGTGAATGTCCATTTGGGCAGTTCAAAAATGATAGTAAGTGCACAACCTATCATCACAACTATTCCGAATACTAGCATAATCTCTCCGAACGAATCGAGCAGACTTTCGTTCCATCTGGAAAGTGCGAAAAGAGCTAGGACACCACTAGGGAGAGCAATACCTAGTTCGGATGGCCTTGAGGATCTGACACTATTCAGAGCGGAGATAGAAGCTGCTAGAATGCCAGCAGGCCCAAACGACATCATGACAATCGCAAGACTTCGAGCTCCAGAACCGAAGCCATCTGTTTCACGATTACTAACGTGACTCCTTCCCCCCTCGATCCAGAAACATAGAATAGCGCACATAACAAGTGTTGACTCTAGAAGTACCCAAGGCATAGTCCACTCCAAAGCATCTCCATCGAAAGGATCCACAGTGAAGGGAAGAGGCAGGGCTCCAACTAAGGCCCCTCCAATCAGACGGGTCAATAAAAGGGGGATTACGAACCAGTCGATTGCAATCGAAATCCTGTCAATCAGATTCTTGTGTTCCAGTAGCGAAACCATCAACAAAACAAGAATTAACGAGCATGCAACGGCCATATCCAGAAGCAGCCTAGGACTACTTCCCGGTGGGAAAACGTGTGCAGATAGCACAATCAAGCACACTCCAGTTATTGAGAGTGCAATGGGCATCTCCATTCCTAGGATATGAGGCAAATCCAACTCTAGCCCCCTGGTTCTCTTTTTGATTAGGAATACTATTGCACAGGAGAAAACACCGGTAGAAACCAGTATCAGAGCACCCATCCCGAGTACAGCAGAACTTAGAATTCCTGATAGCAATACTATCATGAGAACTACCATTCCAACAACGGGGGTATGAGTGATTTCAGAGGTAAGGAGCTCTGACATATTCTCAGTATCTGACAACTCCCTCTTGTTCCTTCGTAACTGTTCCATCTCAGCCACCTTGGGACTATAGGAGGACAATGACCCAAATCCGCGGACAAGCACTCCATCCGAGACCATTCTGATCGCTGCCTCTCTCTTTGCAATGGTCTTCAATTCCGATCTAATCTCGCCCCTAGAAATCAGCCAAAAAGAAGTAAAAACGAAAACTATCGCTGATGAAATCTGAAGGAGACCGTAGTTTGCCTCCAAAGACAGAACGCCCGAGATCACTACTAGAACAAGCGCCGAGCAAGCAGGCCTAAGCATATTTTCCATATGTTCAGCCCTGGGCAAATATACAGATAGAACCACAATCGTACATGCTACTGCTAAGAACTCGGTGTCGAATAAGTTCCCAGAGAGGACCCCCGAGTCCAGATCAGAGATCCATTTTGGAGAGGACAAACTCTTGGAAGGCTCCCTTCCTGTCCAGAAAACAAGCATTGGCACTGCGACCATTGCAATCCCTAGGCCGTATATCGTATCCTTACCGAAGTACAATATTGAGGAGATGGATAGGCACATCAGAACAACTATCGCTTCATCAAGTCCATGCCTCCATTGGATTGTCAGGTAAGTAATTGCGATTATCCAGATTATTCCCTCTTCACTACTGTTCCTCAGTCCCAGAGCAAAACTAAGGATGTGTAAGGTGGAAATTAGTACCAGTAGAGAAACCAGGGAAAAAGCATTGAAACCGTCAAATTGAGCTAGGATGACTACTGTCAGCATAGGTAACCACAGACCAATACTCCATAGATTCAGCACCCCAGAATCCCTTATTGAAGCGGAGATTTCGGTGATCCCCATGAAACCAGATGCAAGATTTACTCCGCTATCGCCCATCTTCGAGTTTACTAGGAACAGAAGTACCGATGAAAGCGCAAGATAAATCGCTAGGGGCAGAGGTTCCAAGTGAACCATTCCACTGTAATCATTCAGGTCGTTAGCGATCATTATCGTTCGTACGGTCTCTTCAACCATTTTCTCTATAACAATCCACGACCATGGAAGAATTACGGTAACTCCTGTCAGTGAGGAAGAATTTCTTCTAATCGCCAGAACTGCTGTTCCAATGTGCAGTATCGACAGTATTCCCAGAAGGGCGAATCCACCATCTCCATCGGATTTGCTGTCAGTGGGAACCAGTAGAACCAGTATTGCTAAGACGGCAACAGATCCAATCCACAGGACTCTGTCCGAGACGCTACTCTGATCTCTTAGGATAATGGAAACAGTTACTATCGCTCCAATCGCAGTGAAGATATGATAAGATGACACTCCAAGAGTCGCGTCAACATAGTCATCGTTCAACAATACCAAGGTGAGAATTGTGGCTGTAATCAGGAGTGGTTGAGATACCCTACGTGACTGAACCCCCCTAACAACAAGGTATGAACCACCAAATGCTCCTCCGAGGAAGGTCACCATTCCGAGAGCGTACCCAATGTCCTCACGATTTGATGCGACAGCTAGAACGGCTCCAACCATGCCCAGTGAAATCGAGACCCCCCATAGCCCTGGTTTTCCAAGACCCAAAGTTTCGAATCCCTTGGAGAACCAGTTCTCATTCTTTGAGAAGACAGTTGCCATGTACGCGTTCATTGAGGTGACTACCATTAGAAGCAGGAACAATAGCAATGGCTCCTCAATAGGCAAGACCTGCAGAGGTCCGGCAGAAAATTGAGGTGTTATCGCATGCATCCCAATCCATAGATTAGAAGACGCAATTCCCAAGGATGCCAGGTTCCCTGATCCTCTGTTAATTGCAATCCCATGTAGAATAATAGTTGCAATCAGGATCATGACTGCCACCCCTAACTCCCCGAATTCTGTTCCTGCAGTAGATCCAATTGCAAGAAGAACCAGCGTAGATTGAGCTGCTATAGCATCATGATCGTGTCTGTAGGCGACTAAGACGTTGACTACTACTAGAAGTAGCAATACAATACCGAGGAGAAGATCATCCTCGATTACCCCCCAGTTCCTCAACTCTATTGCTAGTCCGTAGAGGACTTTCATTGAGATAATCACCCAGGTAATTCCCAGTAGACTAAGCCTCTCCTTGGGAACCCACAATTCTCCTAGCCCGAAACCAAAAAAAGCCAGAATTAACAGTAGAATTGTGCCAATCTGGGCATCAAATACTCTGCCAATCTGTATGCTTATGGCACTGTAAATCAAGATCATCGATACCATCAAGATCCAATTTACCCTCTGTTCGCCCTCCGTTGATAGTTGAGAGACAATATCTCGCTCAGGAGGGGAAGAGACGCCGCCGTCCCTCCGCACCCTTCCGGGTGAATCTTCGTTAGGCTCAGCGAATGGGTCGAATAAGTCCCCTATCGCATCATCCTCCTGGGACTTATCCGGATCATCGAAATTTTCAGGTGCATCCAGATTTCCTATGTCTATTCCCGATGGAAGCCTGAACTCCCTTTCACGGATGACCTTGTCTGGTGCATCATCGTCTCCCATTGGGCCCCTAACAGAGGATGTATTGCATAATCACATCCCCTAATGGGACATTAAACGAACCCTATTGAAATGAAGAGTTGATTTTTCGAGCCGTAATGCTTGAAGTCTTGTCCCCTCTCGGGTCGTTTGGGGGGAGTCGAGATTCAGAGTTCCTCTCAAAGAAGGGCAGTCGATTTGTCCCAGTATGGTTTGAAACCTAGTGGAAACGTTCACTGGAACATGGGTCCGGAGGAACTTCACCAAATGGCGGTTGAGTTGGACGAAGCCAGACTTACATCTGACTCGGTCTTACTTGCAGTTACGGGGGAGAGAACAGGCCGCTCTCCAAATGACAGATTCATTGTGGACGAAGCCGGAATGGCAGAGGAAGTCTGGTGGGGAGAGGTCAATAGACCAACTGCTCCAGCGGTTTTCGATAGGCTACTAGTCAAGGTCCAAGAACACCTAAATTCGGTAGAGAACGTATTCGTCAAGGACGCCTTCTGCGGAGCAGACAAGGACTACAGGATGCCAGTTAGACTAGTGACCGAGAAGGCATGGCATGCAGCTTTCATGCACAATATGTTTGTTCGAGCCACGGAAGATGAGATATCTTCTCACATTCCAGAGTTCACGATACTCCATGTACCAGAAATGAAGTCCAGTATGAGCGACGGAGTGAACTCTGACGTCTTCGTAATAATCGCTTTAGATAGGGGAATGGTGATTATTGGCGGAACTCACTATGCTGGAGAGATAAAGAAGGCCATATTCACAATAATGAATCATATTTTGCCTTCCAAGGGACTCCTTCCCATGCACTGTTCTGCAAATACGGACGGGAAGAATGCAGCCCTCTTCTTCGGTCTTTCTGGCACGGGTAAAACTACACTATCAGCGGATCCGAACAGGGCACTTGTGGGGGATGATGAGCACGGCTGGTCAGACAATGGGGTATTCAATTTCGAGGGAGGGTGCTATGCTAAGCTAATCCGACTTTCCGAGGAGGACGAACCAGCGATATACGCGACAACAAAGATGCCAGGATCAATCCTAGAGAATGTCGTTTTGAATGCCGACGGATCTCCTGACTTCGACAACGGTTCTCTAACCCAGAACACCCGTGGCTCTTACCCAATTGAATTCATAGAGAACAGAACTCCGGATTCCATGGCCGGAAACCCAAACAATGTCGTGTTCCTAACTTGCGATGCTTTTGGGGTGCTACCACCGCTTTCGAGGTTAACACCCGAACAGGCCGCATATCACTTCATGTCTGGATATACTGCCAAGGTTGCTGGTACCGAGATGGGGGTTACTGAACCTCAGGCAACATTCTCGACTTGCTTTGGTGCACCATTTATGCCTAGGCATCCTAGCATATACGCGGACTTACTGTCTAAGAAGATTCGAGATAATAATGCGAAGTGCTGGCTAATCAACACCGGGTGGATTGCAGGTGGGGCAGATGCAAGTAGTAGAATCAAGATTAGCTGGACCAGAAATCTGCTTAATGCAGCTATCAATGGAAATCTGGAGAATGTCGTCTTCGTCAAGGATGAGCGATTCGGATTTGAGATACCTACTACTTGTGAGGGAGTCCCCGATCGTATACTACAGCCTAGAGGAACATGGGATGACGAGAAGAGATACGATAACGTAGCCAATCTTCTTGCTCAGATGTTCATAGAGAACTTTGAGCAGTATTCAGAAGGATGCTCTGAGGAAGTAATCGCAGCTGGCCCAAAACCAGTCTAATCGATTAGTCTCTGTCTGGCAGCCCTCTGAGCATCCACAGCACAAATTGCGGCCATGTGTACAACATCCCTTGTACTGTCCCTACGCTGAAGAACATGAGCAGGCCTGGAAAGGCCCTCCAAAATGGGGCCAGTCATCTCTGCACCCGCCACTCTCTGAAGTAGCTTGTAGGCAATGTTTGCAGAAGCAAGATTAGGACAAATTAGGACGTTGGCAGGACCATTGAATGACATGAAGGGGTAGTCTTGCTGTATCTCGGGAATCAGTGCAGTATCAGCCTGCATCGGTCCATCAATTACTAAATCAGGCTCGATTTCTCTTACTATCTCGATTGCCTCTTCAATCCTATCCGTCCTCATTTCGCCTGATGTCCCAAAATTGGAGAAGGAAAGCATTGCAACCTTTGGCTTCACTCCAAACCTTCTGGCAACCTTTGCTGTCTGAACAGCTATTTCTGCTAAGGTTCTAGCATCGGGATAGATGTTGATAGTTGCGTCTCCGATGAACATTAACTGACCATTAACCGTCATCATGTACATACCTACAATTCTGTGCGAATTCGGGTCGGGTCCGATTACCTGTAAGCAAGGCTTTACTATATCCGGATACTGGTGAGATACGCCTCCAAGATATCCATCGGCATCCCCCATTCTGACCATCATGGGTGCGAAGAATGTAGTTGAGTTCAACTGTCTAATCGCATCATCTCTAGTAAGGCCCCTTCTACCTCTTTGCTGATGCAGCTCGTCTGCGTAACTACCTCTCCTCCTTTCGTCATATCTGACGTCAATCATTTCACAATCAAAGCTCAACCCCAACTCTTCCTTCACCGCTTCAATCCTCTTCCTCTGACCCAGAAGAATTGGCTCGCAAATTCCTTCTGAAATGCACTGGGATGCTGCCTTGACTATAGTGGGGTCCTCCCCTTCGCTGAAAACAATCCTCTTCTTGTCCCTCTTGGCTTGATTTATGACCTTCCTCATTATTGATCTAGTCAGTCCTAGGCGTGACTCCAACTTCTCTCGATAGGAGTCTAAGTCGAACTCATCAGAAGACAATCCTGCAACTCCCTCATTTACAGCTGCTTCTGCCACAGCGCTAGCTTCCCAGATCAGTACCCGCGCATCGAACGGCTTCGGAATCAAATAGTCAGGACCGAACGACATCTGCTCACCATCATACGCCGATGAAACATCATCTGGCACAGGCTCCTTAGCAAGTTGAGCAAGCGCCTTTGTTGCTGCCATTTTCATTCCTTCTGTTATTTCCCTAGCTCGTACGTCCAATGCTCCTCTGAAGATGTATGGGAAACCAAGAACGTTGTTTATCTGGTTAGGGTAGTCGGATCTACCTGTTGCTACTATCGCATCATCCCTTACCGTCGATACTTGCTCGGGGGTAATCTCTGGATCAGGATTTGCTAGTGCGAAAATCAAAGGTCTTTCTTTCATACTTTTGACCATATCTGCGGATACTAAACCTCCTTTGGATAGTCCGAGGAAAACATCTGCTCCATCCAATGCTTCACGTATTCCACCTTCCGGAACATCCCTGGCAAATTCGGACTTGTACTCGTTTAATTCTCCATCCTCCATCCTCTTGGACGTTACAATTCCCTTTGAGTCCACCATCGTCATATTCTCGGGCCTCACTCCTAATCTTCGGTAGTGCCTCGCACATGAGATAGCAGAGGCCCCAGCTCCCAGAATTACGACGCTAACTTCCTCAATCTCCTTTTCCACTACCTCAAGTCCGTTTAGCAGAGCGGCTCCGGAGATTATTGCGGTCCCGTGCTGATCATCGTGCATTACTGGTATGTCCAACTCTTCTACTAGCCTTCTTTCAATCTCAAAGCACTCGGGTGCCCCTATATCTTCGAGGTTAATTCCTCCAAAGGTAGGAGCTATTGCCTTGACAGCCTCAACGAATCCATCCACATCGGATCTGTCTACCTCTATGTCGAAAACATCGATATCTGCGAATGCCTTGAACAGAAGCCCCTTGCCCTCCATTACTGGTTTACTTGCTAGAGGCCCAATATCTCCTAGTCCAAGAACTGCGGTACCATTACTGATAACTGCTACTAGATTACCCTTTGACGTGTATTTGTATACCTCTCCGGGGTTATCTCTGATTTCTTCGCAGGGAAATGCTACCCCTGGAGAATATGCTAGAGATAGCTCCCTCTGAGTTCCGTGTGGCTTAGTTGGAACCACTGTAACCTTCCCTCTTGGCTCTGAAGAGTGGTATTCCAATGCATCCTCGCGCAACTGGTCATTGCTCACAGTGTCACCTCGGATGACCCGGAACAACCATCTCCTTTGATGCTATCCTATTCATAATCGTGTGATTATCAGCCAATATGGCCTTGTTTCCGGTTTTTTTACATCTAGCATTTTTCCAGATCATGAGCAAGTCGCGGACGACTACCCCTACCCTTCATAAATTGCACAACGAGGGACTCGCTTCGTTCCATGTACGCTAGTCGCATTACAAACGGTGAGAGAGTCAAGGCAATTGGCTTGGTCGCTCTGATGATTTTGCTCCCGTGGGGTGCAAACCAGTCTCCACAGTCAGATTGGGAAATGAACGAATCTAACTTCATCGAAGCGAGCTACACATCGAGTAAGTCATGGGGGGTAAACGGTAGCAATGACACTGGTTGGATCGTCCTAGATGCCACAGGGTCAGACCCTGACAACGGGACTCCTGCGCTTTCTGATTTTTTCATGGAATTCGCACCCGGTGCAGTGATCGACAATCTAACTTTCGAAGTTGCTGTAAACGGAAGCGATGGATTTTGGGTTAATCAACCTCAGATTGCAGTTATGGATACCCAGACTAGCGTATTGGACTGGAGCGGACGTGGCGATCTGGGGAGGCAGAACGTCTTCTCTGACAATCCCCCAAGTCTTGTCGGTGGAATTCTTGACTCGTCCTTGAAACCAAACACAATCAGTGACGCATCTTGGCAGATTCCAACCGGAATTGAAATCACTGATTTGGTTATTCAGGCGCTTCGTCCAGTGGATCCCAAGCTATCATTTAGTCCTCTGGAGGTATCAATCCACGGAAGCGCATACAACCCATTCGATGGTAGGCTATACATTCTGGTTGACGAAGATCTGCTAATATTGGACGACAATGCAAACAAGCGTATTATAGACATAATCCCAGATATATCCGGGCGTTCCATCACAACGGACCCGAATAGGGATATGATGTATATCGGTGATGTGACAGGCAATGTAACTGCCATGGGGCTATCCGACTCAGATTCTGTTCCAGATTTCCCCGAGGAAGTTAACTCATCCACGACCGATCCAATTATTGCGCTGGCAACTGACATTTTCGGTGTATTGTGGGGTGCATCCGAATGTACCCTACACTACCTGATGCCCTCCAAGGGATCTCTCTGGAAGTCTTTGGATTTCTGCTCCTCTTTCCAGGAAGAGACTCCATTGGAATTACACATCGATGGGAGGAACTTGTTCATTGCAACAGAGGACCATGGCATGAGAGTGATAGAATACAACATCTCATCAGGAGATGCAACTTCGATTGTTATAGAGAGGAATGTGATTTGGGACGATTCCAACCTCCTGTCTGGGAACTCGATTGCCGACATCGCCGTTTCCGATGACATCCTATACATTGCAACTACTGACTCTGGCATTGACAGGTTCGACATCTCATCGGAGTCTTGGATTCCCTCATGGACTTCATCTAATTGGCTGTCCTCCGATTCCACCGTCGGTCTGGCGGTCACTCCTGGATGGCTTTACATTCTTAGCGAGCAGCAGGTCCAGCCCTACGACACCGATCTCTTGCTCTTCAGTAACGAAGTCTCCCTGTCAGAATTGGGACTTTCGGGATCTGGCACAAGTATCAATCCATGGCCCGGAGGGCAATCTCGTTCCCCTTCTGACTCGTTGGCAATCATCGGAGACTCCTCAGGCACAATGGGAAGAGTACTAGTCGATATCTCAGATGGCTCCTTCCCTCTAGTAAGCAGCCCCTCAATAGACGATGCACAGATTACAGCCATAATTGATGATGGGGAAGCAGGCGAGTTCTGGATTGCTTCTGGTACGATAATTGACATGATGGACAAGCGAGACAATCTTTGGAAGGAACCCGTGGACATCGCTGACAGTATCTCTTCAATTGAATCGGGAGAAGTGTCCATCACATCGATAGAGCAGGACGATGACGGTTGGGTATGGGTTGGAACATCAGATAGTGGAGTTCACAGACTCAGCAATGTAGATGGCGCCTACTTTGGAAAAATCCAGGGAACCAACTCGGAATCAATCACCAGTCTGGCGTTTGACTCTAACACCGCCACTCTTGTTGTCGGGCACGAAGACGCGGGCATCTCTCTCTACTCTACTGATTCGAACAATGTGATCGATACCTTTTCCGAATCGGAAGGACTCGACTCAAACAGAATTAGAGACATCGCTACCAGATTCGGCATCGCATACATTGCAACAGAGGATGCCGGTGTGATGAGAATTGATCTTACCACTCCCGAGATTATCGGCTCTTGGCAATCTCTAGGTGTGGACAACCTAGACTCTGCTCCGGTTGCAGTAGATGGCGAGGTGATCTATCTGGGTCTTCCAGGACTAGGGATTCTTCTAATCGACAGATTGACCAGTGATATTGTAGACCTGTGGACTCCTGACGATCCAAACGGCATTCCGGATGAAGATGTGAACACACTGGCATTGGACTTCTTCGGAGGCCTGTTGGTGGGCTCAGAGGTACAGAACACCGGTGCCGGCTCAAATGGAGGACTGGCTAGGTGGGATGGGTCCAATTGGCAACTCCTTCCGACTAGTATCCCAGGATGGAACAACGATCCATTCGAGTTCTACGATGTTTCCAGCGATGTGAACGGAGTCTATGCAGGAACAAACAGAGGTGCCTGCATGTGGAATTGGCCCGACCCAAACAACCCTCAATCACAGTTCACACTGGAAGACTGCTGGACCTCCGGAGGAAACGGCGGCGGGGGCGGAGGTGGAGACGGCATGCCTTCTCGCTTCGTCATTGCCGTCGATCCAATCGGCCCCGACTTACTTTATGCCGGAACTACAGAGGGAGCGGCGGTTATCAACACCTCAAATGGGACCGTTGTAGAGGTCTGGACTGCAGGAGACGACACTGAGAGGGCCAGAGTTCACAAGTACCTAGATACCATTTACCTTGGGTTTGAGAACCTGGGAATCGCCCGTTTCAACCTCACATCAGGAAGCTGGCTATCCTCGTGGGACGGCTCACAAGGAATACTCGATGATGACGATGTCACAGTTCTAATCGAAGGAAGGGAGGAGGGAACCATGTGGGCCGGTGGGGACTTCGGACTCACTCTAATCGATCTAGTCAACGAGACCGTCATGACTCAGTGGGACAGAGGGAACAACCAGGACGGGCCAACCCTACCGAACTACTCACCGGCTGAGATACTGATTGTTGACAATTTGATGTACTACTCTCCCCAAAGGGCTAATCCCTGGAATTCTAGGGATGAGGTTTCTAGGATTAACCTAGACAACAACACCTCACTCCCCTCGATTGATGCTGGGGCTCGCCTGGGCTTCAACGGCGTAATTCACGGAATGAACCAGATAGGAGATGAAGTCTGGATTAGTGTAGTTGAGACATCGGGTTGGGGGGGCTCTGGTGACCCAGGAACTATCCTCAGATGGAACACGACTTCAGGGGACTGGGAGGACGACTTACAGACGATCGGAGACGTGGGCAGGGTAAACGCGCAATACCTTGGGGACTGCTTCCCCCTCAACGCTTCTTGCGAACTTTGGGTGGCCTATGGGGAAAACATCCTCAGACGCTTCTCGGTTCCCAACATGACCCTACTCAACCAGTGGGACGACGTAGATGGAAGAATCAGGGGGATGGTCGAATTCCAAGGAGAGTACCTCTTCGCCAGCATGAATGGGATTCTGAGGTGGGACCCGACTAACCAGACATGGCTTCCATCATGGCTTCCCGGAGACGGGCTACCACAGGATGCTGAGTTGGACTTCTACTCCATGAAAGTGGTAGAGGACGATCTCTGGGCATCCTCCGGATATGGTAACGATGGCCATGTCATGCGTCTTTCAGGGAACAATAGTAACTGGACCATTTGGGACGTGGACACCAACGATATACCCGATGGATACGGAGCAGACATCTTGCTATGCAAAGACATCGTACACATAGCGGTGGGCTTCAGTGCATGGCAGTGGTGGGCAGTTGGCGGAGGAATCGCTCGTTTCGATCTATCTGACCACGACGGCGATGGTGTAACAGGGGAGTGGATTACTCCAATCACTGAGGACAACTCCAACATGGCAGATAAGGATGCAAGAGCACTAGCTTGCGATGAAGAGAACGAGATTCTGTACGTAGGATTCGATACCGACAACGTGGGGATAGACCGATTCGACTATTCCTCCAATAACTTCCTAGACACTCTAACCCCCGACATGGGAGTCTCAGAGGATCCTGTATTCCCCGGAGGTATGATCTTCGACGAGGATCTTCTACTGGTCTCCCACTACGATGGTGACGGGGGCATTACTCGTGTGCTGACCTCAGGCACGTCTGCTACTTCAGGTCAGGTGATAGGGCAGGGCATGGACTCGTGCTCGATAGTCAGAGCCCCTACTACTGCTAGGTCTTACGCAATAGGAAGATCTGGAGACCTATCTGGGATTAACAGAGTGGATAGACTGGACGCCACGGGTCTCATCGAGGGCGGCTTCGACGAACTAGTCGGGCTTCCGTCCGGAGTCATTCACGAGATGATTTCTAACGGGACTCACGTATGGGTGACAGTGGGATCGTCCGAGTACTCTTACCTCGCTTCTACTGTTCTTCAGGGCGAAATCCAGGACAATGGGTCAGTGTTCTGGCAATATGGATTCGACGCATTCACCGAATCAATAAATGAGATCATGATCGTGGACGGGGAAATATGGGCATCAACTGTAGGAAACGGACTCTTCTCGTTCAACCTAACCCAGAGGTCACTCCTGCCAACATCCCCCGCTCTCCACAATCAGATGGATGGACTTCTAGTTGATGGAGAGCAGATGTTCATCGGACTGATGGGTTGGGATGGCAGCTCTGCTGGATTCCAGTCTTTCGATCCGAACTCTCGAACTTGGGGCCAGGGAAGCCTATTGGCCGGACTGCCCAGTAACATTGTCACCGACTTCGTTCAGTTCGGAGAGCACGTACTGATTTCCACTCATGGCGGGATAGGCCTTTGGAACCAAACCAAGTATGACTGGGACGACCCAATTACCACTGTCGACGGCCTACCGACACCGATCTCGAATCACCTCTTCGTCCCTCCTTCCCCAGTGCTCGGAAACGGCTCTGTATTGGTCGGTGGTCCGACAGGAATGATCGTCCTCGATCAGAACCTAGGAGTGGTCGGCTCCATAGGTAGAGCGGATGGCTTGGTCGGGGACTTCGTCTCAGGGATTGTCTATGCCGACTCGGTTTCTAGGGAAGTCAACGATACATCCACCGGCTCAATGGTGACTATACACCATGACGCCTCTCTGTTCATCTCGCACAACGGACAAGGACTGACGAGGCCCGGGGTCTCTGCTTGGGACCTAGGTACAGACAGCTCGAACGGGACATACAACATCGACATGATCCCGAGTAACGACGTAAGCGCTGTTGAGACCGATCTTTGGGGGGTGCACATCGCTACCTCCATCCAACCTCTAGTTCACTGGAACGCATCCTCGATGAAAATAGAGGCAGGGCCAGGAGGAATAGACCTCCAAGCATGGCCTATCTTGGAACTTACATCCGATGGCAATCACATAGCCGCTATCTCGACCAGCAAGATTAGCGTGGTAGAGGCAACAGGGGACCATGAAGTTGTCACGATTGGAGAGATGGCTGGAGCAGTATCCGGGGATGCAGATTTGTGGATGGGATTGGCAGTAGTAGGTGATGACGGACTTCACATCTTCAAGCCAATGGAGACGCTCAGGGAGATCCCGCGGGAGAATCAGCGTAGAGCTTTCCCGTTGACGGCAATTTTCGCCGACAGGACCATGGACATCACCGAAAGCACCAGACCGGGTATGCAGACAGTATTCGCGTCTCCCGAAGACTCAATCATGATTCCACTGGATCAAAATCAGGGCAACTCTTCAGAGATTCTTCTGTACCCAGGGGCCCTGACCTTCTCTTCTCCGGAGAGCGGCTCTTGGGTATGGGCAAGATCGACTAGCCTGAATTACACTGGAAGCTGGGACCTGTCTTCTCTTGACCATGGGATAGAGGAGGCTTTCCAGACAGCCATTTTCAATACTCAACCAGGTTCCCTATCCTCTACAGTCCACCTGCAGCTGCAGTCTCCTACTGATGGCAAACTCAAGATCAGGATTACCTACGACTGGGAGAGGCTAGAGGCTCCCACGGTAATGACCAGCCTCTATGACAGGCCCAATGACGGGGGAGGGGTTCTGCATGCGTCTTGGATGCCTGCTCAGGACTCTGCTTGGTATGCCTACAGGGTGTATCTGTGGGATTCAACGGACAACCCAGATTGGAATCCAACCAAGGAAGACCTCGATGACCTACCCTCATTCCAGAGAATACCATACTGGGCCCAGACTAGCACCGTGTTCCACGTCGGAAACAGCAATGGCTCGGAGGTACCACTATCAGACCAGAGGCAGTACAGAGCAGCAATAGCAATCGAGTATCCCGACGGAAGCCTCGGTGACCCTACTTCATGGGAAGGAAACGCCACCCCTACCGATGAGATGCCATCTCCACCAGAATGGCTGTCCGTCCAACCCGTATCGGGTGGGGTTCCGGGAACCGTCACAGCAGAGTGGTCTGCCTGCCAGGAGTTAGACCCCCAACTTACCAGAATCTGGGCAGTCCAGCAGGAGATAACGAGCGCCCTGGCACTTTCCAATCCGATGGACTTCGCATTCGCCGCTGGTAACTCGACCACTCTAGAGCTGGTTGGAAACGTTCCCTACTGGTTCGCAGTCGTATGCGTAGATGAGTCAGGCCAGTTCGACCCGTCAAATGCTACGATCGTGGGACCTGTTGTGACTGCTGGAGGACTCAATGACGGGATAGCACCAGCACCAATTACCGGGACCTCCGCGAATGACGCCCCCAATGACGAGGGGAGCCGTATTGAGGTAAGCTGGAACCCAAACCAGGAGGCCGACTGCTCCTATCACGTCATCTTCATCCTCCCCGCATCTGGGTGGACCGCACCTTCCTCCGTAGACGGCTGGCCCATAGCAGAGATAATTCCCGACTGCACCACCGACGAGGTTGTAATCGACTCAATCGGAAACTCCACTCTGGAGAACGACATCGTCTACTGGATAGGCGTCGTTGCGGTAGATGACTGGGGAAATCAGAACGTAGATGATGTGCTAGTGGTAGAAACAGCAAGCTACTCCGAGCTAGATTCTTCCGAGTTCACCCCGCCCGACGCAGTCTCTGGCCTACAAGCCTGGGACCATCCCGACGATGATGGGTCCGCAATAGACGTCAGTTGGGATAGGACGATGGCTGATGATTTCAGTCACTACACAGTTTGGGCATCCGACTTCCCTCTCGATGACCTGACGGATGTGTACGCAAATTGCGAGGCCAGTGGTAACTGCAACGTCCTAAGGATAGACCAGAGGCAGATAGGAAACTCACCAAGGTTGGATGTGACTCTGACAACCGCCCTGTATGGTACAGGGCCGGACTCTCTAATCCCATCTGGAATATCGCCGGACATCCCCCTCTACGTCACGGTCACCATCCATGACATCGCTGGCAACGTGTTCCTATCGGACCTGAGCGATCACTTGGCCCTAGTCACCCCAATTGACAACAGGGGGGACACGTTCCCCCCCGAGAGGCTGGCAGCTCCAGAATTGGAGGACAGGTCACCAGACTCCGGCGATGGGGTATTCGTCACGTTCCCCTCCAGCACTGCTCCGGACATCGGCGAATACCTCCTTTTCGCTGTAGCAGGAGCCCCATTCGATAGCACGGAGGGTCTCGACCCGGCATTAACTCTTGATAGGACCGAGTGGGGACGCACCCTACTCGAGGTAGTCTCCGGAGGGGGGGCCATCCAACCAGATATCCCAGTCTGGGTTGCAGTGGTGCCCGTGGACACGTCAGGAAACGCTTGGACCAACAATCTCGAGACCTCCATGATAAGCCCAGTTGACGAGAACTCCCAGGACCCAGGAATGCACCTCCCTGAGGTCTCAGAGATTATGGCATACTGGGATCCATCCGGGAGTAGGATAGAGGTGCTTTGGACAGATTCTGAAGATACTCAGGTGAAATCGTACACCATATACGCCAGCACTATGGAGTTCTCCGACACCAGGGACGCCATTCAAGTGCAGTCCTCGATAACAACGTCGAACTCGTCCTTCGAGTCCCTTGGGCCCACCCCACTGAGCTCGTCTACAGCATACTGGATTGCAGTAGTCGCATTCGATGGCGAAGTCCACAGGCTAGCCGTGGACTCCATCAGAGTATACCCACTTTCTGAGATGTCCCCCGGAGGAAATGGCGATGGGTCTGGTTCGGGCGGGGAGTCGTGGTTCGACCAGCTCGTTGATGGCGATCTGAACACTTTCATCCTGATGGTCTCGGCACTGATGATCATTCTTGGCGCCGCGCTAATCATCAGACCCAGGGAGAGGGCAGCCCCACAACCATGGGAGATGGGGACGCAGGAGGTAGAGTTGGAGGAGGAGCTTACCAGGGAGGCGCTCGGCATATCGGAGGAGGAGGAAATAGCTTCGAGCTCAATCCTGAGCCAGACCGACAGAATATCAGAGGACCAGTTCGAGGAGTTGGAAGAACCTGCCAGAGAAGAAATACCATTGGACGAGCCATGGGAGCCAGACACCTCAGTCGGGGAACTTCTGAGCTCGAAAACCGAGGAGATCGGTCTCGATGGCCTGAACGACCTTGCAGATGAACTGGAAGAAGAGGATGTGGACATCGACGTGTCATTCCTAGATGATGCCCTAGACGACAATTGAGACAGGCTCCCAGACCGTAGCCTTGAAGGACAATCCTCCACTGGTTGTTGTGAGCGTAATGCCAGTATGCAGGATGTGCAAGCAGAACTACCCTCAGTCCCAGTTCATTACCGGGAACGGGCCAAGGTACCAGGTCTGTGCTAGGTGTGGGGTTGAGCATGGCCTAGCTGACCCGGAAGACACCCCGCAGCTGTACTCGGATGAGATTCTCAATGCCAGGCTTTCCCTCTACACCAGGAGGCATCTTCCTTGGGTATCAGTGCTCATGGGGTGGTTACTCTTCCTCTCAATAGGCAGGGGCATCGAGCTCTGGTCAGGTCTTTTCTTCGGGGTCCTTGCGGTTTCCTCACTGGTCGTTCCAGTCCTGCACTTCATGGGGAAGACGAGGTTCCTCGCGGAATTAGCAAAGATCACCCCGTGAAACTTGCTCGGGAATCCTTGAAATACGTAACATGCCTCTCCGAGCCCAGAGGGAACAGAGGGTTCCCTGAGAAAGCCAGTGAGATTGGATGACAAGAAAAGGAGGAGTCAGGACAGAATTAAGAGGGTTCGGAAATATCTGGAATCGCGCTCAGTGTAGCGTTATTGCAGTAACCGGACACGTGCCTAGACTCGCTCTAAGAAACCATCCAACCTACTCTGGATAAACGGAAAATAGGAAGTGAATTACAAATGTACAATCAGAAGAAAGCAAGTTTGTTGACAGCCCTGCTCTTGGTGCTAATGGCCGGTTCTACCGGAGTTGCAGCCGATGGATCAGACCCCCTTGACCCCTCCGATGGAGGAGCCGACTGGGACGGGGACGGATTGACCAATGCGGAGGAGCAAGCCGCTGGGACAGACATGAACAACGCAGATACCGATAATGACGGAATGCCCGACGGTTGGGAGGTCAACTACGGACTTAACCCCAACTCCGCCAGTGATAGCAGTGCAGATCCAGATGGTGACGGACTAGACAACTTGGAGGAGTACCAGTCAGGAACCAATCCGAACAACGCAGATACCGACGGCGATGGGACGTCTGACGCGAATGACCCCTATCCGAACGACCCCAACGACGGGGCTGCTTCGGACTCGGACGGCGACGGAATCCCCGACGCATACGATCCGGACTTCCAAGGTGATGGAACCGGAGACGGTGGCACCGAAGGCGGCGGAGAAGGAGAGGACGGCCAGGGCCAAGGACAGGGCCAAGGCCAGGGCCAGGGCCAGGGCCAAGGACAGGGCCAAGGACAGGGTCAGGGCCAAGGACAGGGACTCGACCCGGGGAGCGGGGCTGGCGGAGGAGCCGGGTTGGCCGGCGGCGGCGGCAGTTTGGCCAACGGCGCGGGGCTCAACCTCGGGGGACTGGGCGCGGGGCTCGCGGCGCACCCCAGTCTTCTGCATCCGCGCCAAT
>JAPOKZ010000129.1:0-1787 GCA_029977385.1 Methanobacteriota archaeon | reverse complement strand
GACTATAAAGACCCTGGACGGGTGAATGTTTATTTGATTGTTGGATACGTGTGGTCGTTTCCTCTTAGTTTGTATGAACATAGTATAACACCAAAAACCCGACCCGTCGATTCTCTTTGTGACGGTTTAGGACCCGAACACCAGTGATACCAGTAAGTCTTATGAGGTCTCACTAATAAGAATCAACCAACAATCGTCAGACCTTCATGCCCCGAGCAAGGAGAGCATCGCACCAAGAAATCATAAATTTTCTCCTCTCATCTAAGAAATCATGTCGGTCATAAATTCCCTGAATCCTGTCCTTTACCTTCCATCCTTGTTGGAGTTGTATCACCTTCACATCAAAACCCAGTTCTCTCTGCCCATAAGTGAGGACACAGGTCCGAACACCATGCCCAACGAAGTCCCCTTTGTATCCGAGGTCGATGAAGTGGTTGTTGATGGATGAAGGATTGATATGCCTGGACTGAGTGCGTGGAGAAGCAAAGACGAACTCAGTTCCTCCATTCACCTTCTCCATCTCCCAGAGCAAATCCTTGATGGGTTGAGTCAGAGGAACAAGGTGGTTTTTCTCCCCGTCATCCCAGGTCTTCATTCGGGAAGCAGGAACCTTCCAGAGGTCTTCCTCCATATCAACCTCTTCCCACTTCATCCCTGAAATCGAACTAACCCTCAAACCAGTCATGAAGGTGAGAAGACAAGCACCACGGGTTGAGAACTGACCATTCGGTTCGTTGCGGTCGAACACCTCAAAGAACTCAGGAAGTTGTTCCCAGAAGGGGAATGGATGGTGCTGAACCTGGTGGGACTTCCTGTCCTTGGGACTAAAGACAGAACGAAGCAACGGGTTCTGTCCGTCCTTTATCCAACCCCTATCAACAGCATTCTCAAAAACCCCTTTCAGCACCATCTGTTGCTTCTTTGCGGAGGAAGGTGCCTTCGCAAAAACCCTCCTCAGGTATTCGGTCATGAGTTCCCGAGTCGTCTTCCCTGCTGAATGCCTGTATTCCCAAGAGAAGTGCTCAACAGGTGTTTTCGCACCGAACTCAGGAAGGACCTGGTTCCAAAGCAGATTCCTGTATTCCCTTTTGCCTCTGTCGTTTGCTGATGTCCAGTCAGATAGGAACGACTCACATGCCTGTTCCAGGGTTGGAGATTTTGTCTTCTGAACCAGGAGTGCCTGTTGCTCTCTCTTCCTTTCCCTGGGGTCTTTGCCGTTCTCTTTGCTCCATAACCTGATGAGATTCCACTCATCCCGTGCCTCCTTTAGAGACCACTTCCCAACTCCTTTTCCATAGACACCAATACGGACATCCACCACAGGACTCTTCCGTCCAGGAGGGAACCTCATCCGTCCCACAAAGGACTTCCCACCACCTTTGCTGAGGGGTTCCACCACAAGGAAGAGAGAATCACCACAACTTGGTTTTTGCCTCTTCTCCGTTGCCGTGAATGAACGAACCTGTGAGTCAGAGAGAGACATCTAAAGATTCCACCCACACAGATTTTATCCACCCACACAACCCCTATTTCCACCCACACTTCCACCCACACATTTACAGAACATCCTGGTATTTCGAGGAACCACCAGAGACCACACAGACACTAAAAAGTCCCTCACCGCAACGGGTTTGGGACTTTCAGAGACCTACAAGGAGTTGCTCAGAACGGAGAGGGTGGGATTCGAACCCACGAGGGTGTTACCCCTACACGATTTCGAGTCGTGCGCATTCAACCGGGCTCTGCCACCTCTCCAAACGCTTCACCAGCGTGGTTCCATCTTAAAG
>JAPOKZ010000151.1:0-1413 GCA_029977385.1 Methanobacteriota archaeon | reverse complement strand
CTACATTCGAAACTATGATAAAGAATACTCTAGACTGGCAGGATTTCCAGCATCCATTAAACTTACAACAGTCAAGCCATCTGGAACGCTTAGTCTACTTGCTGGCGTTACACCAGGAGCTCACCCTGGATACAGTGAATATTATATCCGACGAATCCGTATGTCAGCTGATAGCAGTCTGGCACATGCCGCCAGGAAGCACGGGTACCCTGTGGAGTACGTGCTGAACTTCGACGGTACAGAGGACAAGTCTACCATCGTGGTTAGCTTTCCTTGTAAGTTCCCGAAGGGTACTACGTTTGCTCAGGACATGACGGCTATCGACCAGCTCGAAGTCATCAAGCGCTTGCAGGCCGAGTGGTCAGACAACGCTGTGTCTGTGACCATCTACTACCGCAAGGAGGAACTGGATGCAATCAAGGAATGGTTGGCGCTCAACTACAAGCAAGTCAAGTCTGTTTCGTTCTTGCTCCACAATGAGCACGGATTCAAGCAGGCGCCACTCGAAGAGATCGACGAGGGTACTTACTTGGAGATGCGCAAAGACGTGACACCGATCACAAGCCTCGAACAGATTGACATGGACGAGGTGGAGATCATGGACTGTGACACAGGAGCGTGTCCAGTACGATGAAGCGGTTTGACCAATGCTGGATATCCCAGCTGTATTATCTAGACGGGAAGGGGCTTCGGCCCCTTTCTTGTTTCAAGGATGGACGTTCTTCGCGGTAGAAGGGGTCAAGCTCAGCACCGTAGCACTCGTTACCCCAGTTAGCTAGCACTACCTGTAAGTCATAGATGTTGAAGACACCATCGCCGTTGAGATCACCTTCCTCCCAGTCTAGCTCTTGTATGTGTGAAAGCATGATGAGCAAGTCGTCAGATCCAACCACTAAGTCTCCGTCGAAGTCTCCAGCGCAATAGGTCCCAGCACCAATGCCTGGTCGAGTGATCGGCAGCACAGCATGCATGCGATCTATCTGACCTTCGGTGAAGTTGGTCCTGCATGAATCCACGTAGTAGTCCATGTGGTTGTTAGGCGTGTAGTCGTACAAACCAGGAGGACATATGGGGTTCTCGCAGCTCCAGTTGATCTTGGTGGGTGGGGTGTCGCACACGTAGTCACCAGACTCATCGCACTCACCTAGGTTCTGACCGCAGAACTCTACGTTTCTAAACACGTGGTGCAATCCAAGGTAGTGACCCACCTCGTGGATTAGGGTCTTGTTGCCGTCTCTGGGGTATGTTAGATGGTCTCCAGTGCGTCCAAAAGCATCCGTCCTTACCCAAACACCCTCCATGGGTGTATCCTCCGCGTATGCTGTCCATGCGAAGCCGAGAATGCCAGAACAGAATTGAGGAAATACGTGTACGTTCATGATGATTTCGCGGTCCCATACCAGATCGCTAACG
>JAPOKZ010000110.1:0-2167 GCA_029977385.1 Methanobacteriota archaeon | reverse complement strand
GAGAGAGTCCTGGAGAGTGCGAGGACTGCGGATCTGAATTGAGGTTCAGGAAGATTTAGTCACTCTTGCTCGGAGGCGATGTCTTCGGTCATTCCCCCTCTATCCATGTCTCCTATGGCTGCCATCTCGGACGCTTCCTTCATCCCCATCTGGAATTCGCCCTTGGCCCTTCCAACCCCCCTGGCCAATTGGGGTATCTTGTTTGCTCCGAAAATTAGTATCCCAAATACTACCAGAATGACGATTTCTGTAGATCCTATTGCCATGCTAACAGAGGGTTGTGTAGGGGGCTTTGTTCAAATGTTTTGGCATCGTTTCCCTTCAACCGCCTGAAACTGGAGGCAGGAAGGCAACTTCGGCCGAGTCATGGAGCTCCCGGGATGTATCGGATTCGATCATCCCATCGATTGCCACTCTCATTCCGGAATCCAGCATTCCCTCCAATTCGAACCTTTCTGCCAATTGGATCAGTGTTGTCCCATCGGGCATATTTACTACTATCTCTCTAGTTCCCATCTTCTCTGCCAATGGTCCGAACATGAGCATAGTTACCTTGATCGCTCTACCATAGTCTTGCGTATCCTCCATGTCAGAGGGGAGTGTTTCGAGCAAATCAAGTCACCTACCCAATTATTAGCCGTCTCCGGATAACAACAAGTCAGTGATTAGAGCGGTAGTTTTCGATTGTGATGGGGTGCTATCTGACAATGGCTCCTCTTGGCAGATGATTCACAGAAGCTTCGGAACTGGAGAAGATGATGGGGGAGAACATCATAAGGCTCTAGAGATGTTCTTGGATGGTAAGATTTCGGAGGAGGAATTTGTTGCTCACGATATCAAACTATGGAGGGAGGTTCGCCCAGAGATCCATAGGGATGACATCATGCGTTGCTATAGCGGAGTAGGGCTAATTGAGGGCGCCAGAACGGTTGTCGAGAACCTGAAGAGAAGGGGGGTTTTTGTAGCAATTGTTTCATCTGGAGTGGATATATTCGTAGGTGCTATCGCAAATATGCTGAAGGTTGACGACTGGGTCGCAAATGGTTTCGAATGGGATGAAGGAGGGTGGCTATTGGGCGGCCTACCTACTAGAGTACTCACTCACGATAAGGGGATTATGGTGGAAAAATTAGCCAGAATAAACGGGTTCGAGCCATCACAGATTGTCTCTGTGGGAGATTCCAGCACAGACTTGTCAATGAAGATCGAAGGGTCGAAATTCATTGGATTCAATCCAAGAAGGGAGAGAGCAATGGAGGCTTTCTTGGAAGCAGGGGTTCCTGTAGTTGAAGAGAAGAACTTGACTCTGATATGGCCGTTAATTTTCCCTGGAGAAGATATTTACGCGCTAGACGAAATCGATTGACTCGGTCGCAAAGGTGTGAAGGTTGACCACTGTCAGAATGCATGGCTTAGGTTGGAATCCCAACATTCTCTGGAAGTCTGTCTGATCCTGCCAAGTGGAGCTATGCACCATCAGAGTACCCTTGTGATCCCCTACAAAGTGTCCATGGACATGACCAGTGACAAAAATGTCTGGAACGACTGGAATCACCATCCTATCCTCCGGCTCAGGAGAAAGCGGCGTCTTCCCACCCCACGAGGGAGCGAGGTGCCTCCTCTCAAGCATGGCACGCATAGCCATCTCCGGTTTGGAATAAGTGACTGAGCGAAGTGTCGCTACAAAATCGTCAATACTCTTGCCGTGATATGAAAGAACCCTGACGCCATGAAGGCTGAAGTCGCAGGGATTTCCAACAAATGTGGTATTGGAATAGTCCTGTTGCACCTCTGGATCGAGAGCTGGTTGAGGCTCTGCTGGTCTAACTGCATCATGATTTCCGGGAAGCATCACTACATCGACCCATTCTGGAATCTCTTCCAGCATTCTAGCCAATTCCCCGTACTGATTGAATAAGTCGGTAATGGCCAGATGCCTTTCCTGCCCCGGATATATTCCAACTCCATCTACCCCATCACCCGTGAGTACGAAGTATTTGACAGTCCTAGCTAGAGGATCATGCTTGAACCATTGAATCATCTTTTCCCACTGAGGTGCTAGGAACGTCTTACTTCCCAGATGTACATCCGATAGGAATGCCGCTGAAACGGCTGACTCCTCACCTGCTTGAGATTTGGAATGCTGTCCGAGAGGAGGTTTGTGGAT
>JAPOKZ010000056.1:0-6202 GCA_029977385.1 Methanobacteriota archaeon | reverse complement strand
TCTCGATTCCGAACCTGAGGCTCTCCGCATCCCCCTCTATCGCCCTCTCAACTGCCCGGTCGAAAGCCCTCCAACCGTCGAGGGGGGTCCCCGTCCCCTCCTTGGCCACGACGTACCCCTCGTGGTCGATCACGTACACCAAGGGGAGGTTCTGAGCCGCGTAGTACTCGACGAGGTCCCCCCTTGTTCCATTCTCGAGTATTATTGAGTCCGTAGCGCCGTTAGCCACTGGCCATGGCATGTGCTTGCCGGACGAAGGGTCGCCGAACGTGTCGTTGATGCGTTCGAACGACTCGTACCGGTACCATGACCCGATTGACAGTGCTACTACGGGGTATTCCGAACTTAGCGACTGCCAAGAGGCTAGTTTGTCCTCCATGTGGCTCTGCACGTAGTGGCAGTTTTGGCAGTCGACAGCCGTGAAATCGAGGATGACTATGCTGCCTCTTAGGTCCGAGAGTTTCACCATCCCATCCTCGAGAGGGATGGAGTCGTCTATGCCAGTCCTGTTCATTGTCATTACTTCGAACTCCGGGACTTGCACTGCGTCGTCAGAGACTCCGTAGATAGACGAAGATAGCCCGAATATGGATAGAGATGCATAGGCAATGATGCAGAAAAGGACGATGCCTATGCCGAAGGCCTTCCAGGTGTCCCGCTCTCTCAGAACTCCCGTATCGAAGCCCTCTACCACGAGTTTCCGAGCCCCATGCCTCTTATGACCCCCGCGTGGCGATGATGACCCCCCAGTCACCAATCTTATTCGCGGGAGATTGCTGGCGAAAAGGCCGGGCTCGTGGTCTAGGGGTTATGACGTCGCCTTCACACGGCGAAGATCGCAGGTTCAATTCCTGCCGAGCCCACCACTGACGATGTCATCCACCAGCGACGATGCCCCTATTCGGAGCCTCCCTGCCCCAGAAATCGACTCGTCCCTCGACATTACCAGCCCTACCAGCCTCTCCGCATCCTCCCTTCTCGAGATGCCGCCTGACAGCTTGATGCCAGGGCTGCCCTCGAACGAGAGGCAGTGCCTACTCACCTCGTCCGCAAGTATCTCGGCATGCTCTTCCGAGCAGGGGCCACGCTTTCCCGTGCATGTCTTGACGAAGTCCGCCCCCGTCGAGAGGGCCATCCTTGCGACAGCCCTGAGCTGCCTCTCTCCCAGCATAGGAGACTCGACAATCACCTTGAGGATAAGTCCGGAGGAGGCTTCACGCATCGCTATCAGCTTGGCCAACTCCTCCTGTCCGGGGAAGTCTCCCGAGTCTCTAGGCTCTAGCACGCAGTCAATCTCGTCAGCACCGTATGAGACGGCCTCTGCTATGGCCAAGGAAATGTCCGCTGGAGATTCAGTACCCTCGGGAAATCCTCCCGCTACAACTGCCAGCGAGACCTCCTCTTCCAGATGTCCCCTGACTAATTTAGCATGCTCGGGGAAGACGCAGATAGCAGCCGTACCTTGCTCATTCGCGACTCTGCAGAGACTCGCCATATCCCCCTCTGACGCATCCCTGTCCAACAGGGTCAGGTCAACCAGTTCGAGGATCTCCCTCGCTTCCATAGTTCCACTCATCCGTGGCGACTCTCGAAGTCCGTCATGAAGGATGCGAGAGCTTCCACGCTCTCGATGGGGCATCCGTTGTACAGGCTAGCCCTGATCCCTCCAACGCTACGGTGACCCTTCAGACCGCCCATCCCGCTGCTTCCTGCTTCCTCAAGGAAGACTTGCTCCAGACTCTCATCGGCTAGCCTCCACGTCACGTTCATCATCGACCTGCAGCCGGAGTCGGCATGCGGCCTCCAGAAGTCGCTGGAGTCAAGAATGTCGTACAGAATTCCTGACTTCTCGCTGTTCCTCCCAATGGCGCCCTCTAGCCCTCCGTTCCTCTCGACCCAGGCTAGGACCCTGTCCAGGACGAAAATCCCGAACGTGTTGGGGGTGTTGAACATCGATCCCTTGGAGATGTGAGTATGATAGTCCAGCATTGTGGGCAGCCCTTCCTTACGCCTGCTAGACGCCCAAGGTGAGAGGATTACCACGGTCACTCCACTCGGACCGAGGTTCTTCTGGGCACCAGCATAGATCAGGTCGTGCTTGGAAACGTCAATCTTGGCACCGCATATGTCAGAGCTGGCATCAACTATCCTAGGCTTGCCGCCACTATCTGGGAGGTGGTGGAACTGAGTCCCGAATAGCGTGTTGTTGGATGTGTAGTGAAGGTACTCAGCACCGTCTCTTACGGAATAATCACCTGCACCTGGGACGCTCCTGAAACCACTGTCGGAATCATCCCAAACGGCACTAGCGTCCCCGATCCTATTGGCCTCAATCAGCGCCTTCTTGGACCAGATGCCTGTTACAAGGTAGTCAGCCATCCCGCCCTCGCTCATCAGGTTCAGTGCACTCATGTAGAACTGGGTAGAGGCTCCCCCTTGGAGGAACAGGACCTCGTAATCATCGGGGATGCCAAGTAACCCCCTCAGCCTGGACATGGCCGAGTCTATCACTTCCTGGAAGGTATGGCTTCTATGTGACACCTCCATCAATCCGAATCCGCTTCCGCCTAGGTTAGGCAGGGTTTCGGCTACCTCTTTCACGACCTCGAGAGGTAGAACGGCAGGGCCCGCGCCGAAGTTGTGGATGCGACCCGATGGCCCCATGTCCCCACCGGGCTACAGGAGGTCTTTCAGGCCATCGGAGGAGCAATAGGGTTCATTTCTCGTTGTCCTGCCGCCGATTCGTGCTTCGTATCGGCCTAGTGATGCTCCAGGGCGCGCGCCACTCGCATATTGCGGCCCTAGAGAGAGCTTCCATAGAGACTGGGATAGATATCGAGATACACGAGTTGAGGAAATCATCAGACCTGGATTCCTCAGAACCCCATGCGATTGTGATGCCAGGAGGCGAATCAACAACCATGAGGCTGACAGGGAATGACCCGGTGTCCTCCCTCCTCCCTGCTGTTTTCGATTGGATAAGGGCCGACGCCGAAAGGCCGGTACTGGGTACCTGTGCTGGTGCCATTCTGTTGGCCGAGCCAGGTGACGGGGGCGACCCCCTAGTCGATGCTAAGATCGAGAGGAACGGCTTCGGCACACAAGCCGACTCATTTCAGTCCAACATAGAGGCAGTGGCACTAGGTCGTGATTTCCCAGGCGTTTTCATCAGAGCACCTAGATTCACCCTTTCTGGGGACAAGGCTCAGGTCACGGCTAAATTAGACAATGAGGTCGTTGGAGTGATGACGAACAACCGAATGGCACTTTCGTTCCACCCGGAACTGTCTGGTGACTCTGGGTTCCACGAATGGCTCCTCAGAACCGCGGAGAAACTCGAGGTGGACTCAAAATGATGACGCTACCTCAGATACCCAATCTCGCAGAGGCACCCGATCTCTCAGACACTGAGGGATGCATCCAATGCCAGATGGGTAGCAAGCTGGTCCTCTTCATCACGGGGAACTGTCACTGGCAGTGCGACTATTGCCCTCTTTCCGAGACTCGCAGGGATATCGACTGGATGTTCGCTAACGAGAGAAGGTGCGAGACCTTCGATGAGGTCATCGAGGAGGCCAGAGCGATGAGGGCAACCGGAGCCGGAATTACTGGAGGCGATCCTCTAATGGCCAAGGAGAGAACACTAGAGGGAATATCCAGGCTGAAGGCTGAGTTCGGCCCCGAATTCCATCTACACATGTACACAAGCATTCCATTCAATCCCGATCTGGCTAGGGAGTTCGCAGATGCTGGACTCGATGAGATACGCTTCCATCTACTAAATCTAGATGCTGAGAGGTACCGTTCTACAATATCGGCATGCTCCGAATCAGGGATCTTAACCGGGGTTGAGATCCCATGTGAGCCAGATAAGAAGGAGGAGTTACTCTCTCTTCTAGAGGAGTTGAGGTCTATGGATATCTCATTCCTGAACCTCAACGAACTGGAGATCACCGTGGGTAACCATGAGAACATGGAGCTAAGGGGTTTCAACCTCTCAACAGAGATCACTGCCGGTGCCTCTGGATCTAACGAACTCGCGCTGGAGATGAAGTCCCGAGTACATGCAGCAGAGCAGGGCCTGCCCGATCCATTGGACGGTGACGTCCGAGGCCCGTATGGATTCCATCTCAAGTTCTGCACTGCAGTCTTCAAGGATGCTGGACAACTCAGGCGAAGGTTCCTCAGAAGGGGTGAGTCTACGATATCCCCTCACGAGGTTCTGACGGAGGATGGAACTCTGATATTCGGAGCAATTGACGCCGATGAGGGTTCGAAGGAAGACTGGATGTCCGAAATCGCTCTGGAGACCGGTCTACCGAGGAGGTTCCTACTCTGGGATGACGAGAACAACAGAATCGAGATGCCCCTAGTCATAGCAGAGGACATCGCCGATGAGATAGAAGACCCCGTGTTCATGATCGAGGTGCTACCAACTCATGAGAGAACAGAAGTCACGGCAGTGAGGCTGAACGGTTTCGAAGAGGAGTAACCGAGGATTTCGGATACTCCAAGGTCAGAGAGAATTGGACCTGACAACGCTCCTCAAGTTGATAGGTCCCCGACTCTCAAACGGGAACGTGCCGGTCAGGAGGCCAGACCCCGAGAACTCGAAGGTGAACCCTTACCGGAGGCTCTCTGCATCCCAGGTAAACGCATGGAGGAAGTGCCCCAGACTGTGGTACTACGGGTGGATGGCCCGGCTGAAATCTCCACTACCACCTCAGATCCTAAGAGGTAACGCTGTAGAGGAGTGCGTATGCAGGGTTCTCAGGGAGTCCCCAACTCTGCTGGCCGCCGACTCGCGCTCATCGATGACCTCGCCTCTCGCCGAAGACGGCTCCCCGGACTGGGATAGTCAGGACTTCTGGGTTGGTCCCGGACTTACTGCGCTAGAGCAGTCCTCGGTGCCAGACGATCGGGAATCTCTACACTCATGGGCCTCCTCCAGAGCAGATGCCCACTTCGAGAGGTGCTGGGACTCTGCCATAGCGGACTGGGAGGCCAGCCCGAACAGGGTTGGTTCGGCAGACGACATCGACAAGCAGGAGGGAAGGGATATGGTGGAGGCAGCGATCAAACTGCACCTTGACGAGGTTCAGGCATGCTTCGAGTCGGGAGGAGGGCCATCTCTGGGTAGCTGGAGATCCGGAGCTAGGGAAAACTGGCCCGCCCCTGACGGCTTCCCCCGTCACTGGGATGAGCCCCACCCAGCAGCAGGGAGCGGCCAAATCACTTGGGCGGAGGCATGGGAGGTTTCCCGACCTTGGTTCGTTGACCCGGACGCGAAGTCCTTCACTCAAACGAGCGCGCATCCCAACGAGTGGTTCCAAGGAGAATACGACATGGTGTACCGATGGAGCGGGACTCCCAAGATTGTAGACCTCAAGGCCTCAATAGGAAAGGGCGACCGCTCGGGCGACTACCTCGATCAGCTGCGGATGTATGCATGGCTGTGGTGGGAGACTCACGAGAGGGAGGAGAAGGTAAGTGGCTTGGAAATCTGGTACCTCGGGACAGGGACGGTGAAGCAAGTAACCCTTCCCTCGGAGGAAGAGATGGATGCCTTGGACTCAGAGCTGGAGGGCCTCTACGGGCAGATTCACTCTAGGGACCCTTCAATCGAAGAGTGCCCGCCCGAACCCTCTCCACTCCGGTTCTTCGAGAGGGGAGGGGCTCCCGCTGATACCCCTGTCCACCCGGACGAGCGGGCCAGATGCACCAGATGCGACTACAGGGGTATTTGCGACGGCTCAGATCACGACATCGAACTGCCTCTGGAGACTAGGGTGGAGAGGTTCGGCCACGCGTGGCCCGTCACCCCGATAGGTGAGATAGAAACTCGTACGAGCGTCATCGGGGAAGTCGTGGGCCTCCAAGGGCCTGAGATTCTCGAAGACGGCTCAATCAGCCTTGAGTTCACCCTCCAGGATGGCTACGACAGGGCACGCGTGAGACCCTCCAGGCAGGGAAACCCGACCCAGGTGACACGGACGATCTCAGAGGGCTCGCGCGTCAGGATCGATGATGGAATGCCCTCCCTGTGGAGGGGCCAGTTGCAGATAGACCTGGATGGGAAATCTTCCGTATCAATGGCCTCGGAGGGAGACTCAGCCCCCGTGGTAGAGGTGGAGACTCGCGTGAGCGTGGTGGGCAGGGTCTGGTCGATAGATGCCTACCCCAACGGAGTAGATGTGAACAG
>JAPOKZ010000152.1:0-1392 GCA_029977385.1 Methanobacteriota archaeon | reverse complement strand
CGGGTTGTCCGCCGTCAACTCAAGAGCGACGGGAAAACCACCAGTCTCGGCCATCTTTCTGTTTCCCATGTGGTAACGTAGAATTCTATTGTTGGGAACTCCTCCTGTGTATTCCCTCCTAGTGAATGACTGCCCCTTGATCTGCCTGTACATCTTTGCGGGTTTGCGTGCCATTCAATCACCTCGTTGGCCGGCCACCGACCTCCCGTATTTAACGGTGAGGCAGTATTAAGATTCAGGAATCAACCGATAACCGATCGTTTTCTCTTTGCACTTCTGTAACACCGTAAACAATTAGTAAGAATCCGAGAATCATTGAGATGCCGATTTCCTCGCCAAGAAGTAACCACCCTCCAAGAACTCCGAAGACTGGAACAAGAAAGACGTACGAAGAAGTGGCAGTAGGCCCAATGACCTCGATTCCCCTAGCGAACAAAACGTATGATAGGACAGTAGAGACTATCCCCAGATATGCGATAGTAACCCACTCTGCTTGGCTTGGATATGGGATATGTGAGCCCCAGTTCTCAACTACGACCCAGGGCGAGAGTAACAACCATCCAGTTACAGAATACCAGACTACAATCTCCAACGATGAGTAACCGCAGTCCCGGGAAAGCATGATCTTGGTTAGATTGGTGGTGGCCGCCCAGGAAAGAGCAGCAATGAGTATCATAAAATCACCTATTACCCTATGCTCCAATGGGATTCCGGAGTTTGGACTCCAACCAACTACTACCGCCACTCCCGAAATTCCTATCAATAGCCCAACAGACATTCTCGCCGAAATTTTCTGACCCAGCATAGGAACAGCCAGAAGGATCGTGAAAACCGGATTCATAGGTATGATTAGCGATGCATCGCCAGCTGCGGTCCATCTCATCCCATGCATGAATAATAGTTGATAGGCCATAGTCCCCAGAAATCCTAGCCAGAAAGAGAAAATCCACGATTCTCTATCGGGTGGAAGAAATCTGAAAGAACTCTGTCCTCTGGTTGAAACCGACCACAGAAAGAATACTGAAACAGCGAAAACATACCTTAGCCAAGCAGAAGTTGCAGGACTGAGTGTTGCCGGGCTGTCTTCATCCAATCCATAACTCAGAAATCTTCCTGCGGCCCAAGTGGAGCCCCATATCGCAGCGACTAGAACTAGCAGTAAATGAGTCTCGAGGTTCTTCTTCCAATAGCCAATCAACATAATTTCAAATCCTTGGACTATTAGGACTAATCATCTTGAAGAAACCAGGATGAGTAACTTCAGAAATTTCATGCCCAGATAGATCTGCTCCAACTTTAGTTGCCATCACCCCTGCAGTCATAGCCAATCTGTGATCCAACTCGCAATCGAAAACACCTCCCGGGCTCCTTGGTACCTGCCCACCTGGGATT
>JAPOKZ010000044.1:0-9217 GCA_029977385.1 Methanobacteriota archaeon | reverse complement strand
CTTTCAGAGACAGTTTGGACAAGGCTGGACCGTAAGGCGGGAGCAATAGTTGAGCTAACAATGAGGCAACTACGCCACAGGATCTCCACCTGGGTGGTATTGGGAGTAGGTGCCCTACTGATGGTGCTGCTGCTATCCTTCTACGTAGACTCCGTCAGGGAGTCTTTCGAACCCATAGACAACGACGGAGATAGTGAGGACAACGACGGTGATGGATACCCAATGGGCCAAGAGAGAAAGTATGGTACTCCTGACTGGGACTCCAACGTTTTCCCAGGGGCTAGCATCTTCCTTCCCGAGAGTGACATAGACTGGAATGATGCAGAAAGGACGTACTCGGATAACAAGTCATGGGAGGGTCGAGCCTTCTTCGAGGCTCGTTGGATTGATCTAAATTACAGCGGAGAGTGGTGGGACACTCACATCACTTGGAATCCCGATGAATCAGGCGTCCCCGATCTGACGGATTGCTCGGAATGGGAGTTGGAGGAGATTTACCAGACTGTGTGGAGGGATGGTTGTGATCTCGGTGACCAAGATGGGAACGGTCTGACAACATACTACGTTTCAGGCAAGTGGAGAGGAGATGGGGAAGTAATAGTGCCCGAGGGAATGTACCTCTCATGGGGGTACTGGACAGAGGAGGTATACATCGAACCAGAACCTCCTGAGATGTATATCAACGAGGACGGGATCGACTGCTTCAACGGTCTTTCCCTAAGAGAGGAAGGATGGGAAGAGAGTAGGGTGGACTGTCCGTCCGAGGTCAGATTAGGGGGGAGCCATGGATTCGATGATGACGGCGACTGCCTCGCTATGAACGACGGCCTTGGTGATGACGACAACGGCAATGGGATACGCTGCGACGTGCAGTGGGTGGCGCCCAACGGAGTGGTGATCGATATCCGATCCGATTACCTTGTCGACGAGGACCCGGACGAGCAGGTGTACATCGGAGAACTCGGCCACAGGACATTCGTAATTGCAGTCGGGAAGATGGCCTTCGTAATCCTCCTGGGTTTGTTCATCCCTCTATTCCTATCTCTAGGACTGGTAAGGGACGAGACAGAGAACGGAACACTTCACCTTCTACTGTCGAAACCCATCCATCGCGCTGAATTCATCGTTTACAGGTTAATGGGGTACCTGGCAATTTCGGGAACCTACGTCATTGCACTCTCCCTTGTCGTCGGGCTTATCGCCTCATTACTGGGTCCCGGCGATGAGTTATTCCGGCTCTCGGACATGCCAGTATGGCTGGGGATAGGGCTCGCAACGACTCTGGTTCTGGCCGCCTATGGATCAATATTCAACGCCATGGGCCTTATCTCGCCCAAGTACGGGGTATACCTTTGCATAGTATTCGGGATTTGGGAGTTTATGATGGGGAGCTTTTCCATAGTGAACCCAAATTGGACAGTGGCAAGCGTATCTATCTCCCACTGGGCTCTGCAGATGATTGATGCCATGGTGCTTCTAGCTTGGCCAGATACCATCCAATGGGCCGAGATGGATAACGCGTTCGGAATAGACTCCGGACTCTCCATCTTCTGGCAGCCTCCCGTCCATACTCTAGGGACTGCATCAGCAGCAGTAGCAATGCTAAACAGTATCCTAGTTCTTATGATAGTCTCAGTAGCTTGGATATTCATAGCAAAGTCAGTCTTCAGCAGACGGGAGATAATGTGATTGAGATGCAGGAGAATCCAACTAAGTTCGAGGGGGACTTCTCCTCACTATGGAGGCTCGATGTCATGCCTCCAATCTACGGCCTGTCCTGGTGGTGGTATTGGGTGCTGATTCTAATACCGGATCCTGACAGGCCTAGTAGGTCTAGGCAGCTGATGACTCTGTGGTCGACTAAGGAGACTAAGGCAGTTAGGGTCAGTGGCCACTGGTGGGAGCCCGGTTCTAGGATGCATAAGGACGAGAATGGAGGTTTCGTAATCCCTGGGATGGTGTGTGCATGGTGGTACGATGGTGAGACTATGCACGAACCGCTCACCATGCGAGAATGCCGCATGGCCGTCATTAGTGATACTCACCCATTGTGGCCCGGAGAGGGGGATGGGCTTGGAGCAGGGGCAGTCATCCCTGTGGAGAGGGAGGATCTTTCCATGGGGATGTCTCCTGGAAATCAGTCCATGTGGGTAAGTCTTTCCAGTGACAGAGAAGCTAGGTCAAAAGGGGCTCCATCTACCTTCGAAGCTAACCTCACGCCCTGGTGGGGACCACCAAGCGAACTCACATACAAGAACAACGAGATAGCTCTCGGCATGGGTTATGATATCCTTAGGCTTCAAGGCATGAAGTCCAGATTAGTCGTAGATGGGGAGGAGTTGGAGGGAACGGCCTACTTCCAGAAGGTCACAGTCCAAGCTCCATCAGTCCCCTGGTTCTGGGGAATGGTCCACTTTGACGATGGATCATATTTGGATTGGTTCATGCCACACTTGACTCCACTATCAACAACGAAGGATGACAAGCCATGGCGAAAGAGAGATGCGGTCAGAATCCCCCTGAAACGGGCCGGTATTTTCCATGATAGGAAGGGAGGCAGGACGCAAGAGTTCGATAATTGTGAGGTCGAGGTCAGTAATTCTGATCAGGATCTCTTGGATTCCGACGGAAACTTGCTTCCAAACTTCAGCATAAAGGTCTGGAATGACTCTTCCAAGGTTTCAATGGACATTAGGTCAGTTAGTCGTGCAAGGTGGACATTCGATCAGCCAACTCGAATGGGCCTGGTCAGCCATCTGACCTACAACGAGTATCCGTTTGAGGTGATCCGTCTCAAGATTGAGGACGAAGAAGGAATTAGGACCATGTCGGACTATAGTTGGATTCATGGAAATGCCGAGCATTCCTGGGGATTCTTGCACTGATGAACTTGGGATAGCAATCCCTTAGAAACTATCATCCAAGCGGGAATACTAATGTCTCAGTTCGTTGAGCAATTCAGGTCCGATATCGACGAGGACTCTGCTCGTTCGGACTTCCCTGAAATTACAGAGTCGGAGACTCCAATCTGGAGAGGCGGCCCATCAACCGCTTCAATGGCCGACAAGTACATCCTCTCGATTTTGGTTCTCCTCGTTCATGTCGCCTTCTTCCTAGGAGAATTACTAGACACTCCAGAAGGAGAAGGCCAGGCTAACTTCATCCTATCAGTAGTAATGTGGCTAATTGACACAACAGGAGTAATGGGCTTTGTCATATGCATGCTAATTCTTACCAAAGTCAATCACTACGCAAATTTCTCTACATCCGGAAAGTGGACGACATCCTGGTTGCTGATTTGCTGCCTCATCCCACTAATTTGGAAACTAATGGATGTAGTGGAGTGGATCGCAGGTTTCTTCGGTTCAGGGTTCTCAAGCCCTCTTCCAGCATGGAACTACTCATGGTTCGCCCCTCTTGGAATCCTATCCTTCTTGGTCATGGTCTCACTCACCTCTCTTTACCAGAGATCATTCCACTATGCCATAACAGACAAAAGGATACACATTAGACAGAACTTCCTGTACTTCGAAACTAGCGCCCACGGGATTTCTTATCACAAAGTGGAGAATCTCAAGGCCGACCCAACCATTCTAGGCAGGATTCTAGGATTTGGAAACATACACGTAATCACTGGATCTGGAGTGGGATTACAGGTCGAATCTCTGGGAGCTACCGTTGGAGCCTCCACGGAGATAATCGAATCCTCGAAGGGTAAGATGAGATTTCTCTCATTCCTACTTGGTTGGATTACCTTTCAGAGAGATAGAACCGTAGAGAATAGTGACCCTGCAGTCTGTCTTTATGGGATTAGACGACCAATGGAAGTATATCGATTGATTAACGAACTCATGGATTCCAACGTCGGGCCAGCTATAGAATAAAAGAAAGTTACAGGTGAATCGCTAACCCATCATTCCGCACCGTTCATAACCCTGAGTCCTCCCACAGACACTGAGAAATATGTCGGATGAGGAAACAATAACTAAGGCCGCTCAATGCATTACTCAAGGAGATTTCATGGGAGCCATGGAAATCTTTGAGGCACACATCAACTCCAACAGAGATGATCCTTCAGGATACCATGGTTGGGCTGAATCCGCGCTATTCGAGATACAGGAGAATGGGAACTTTGACGAGAAGGGCAATGACAGGATAAATGAGGGACAGGTCGCGGCCTACTTCAAGAAGGCAGCAGCACTTGATCCAGAGAGCACAGAGTATCAGGCTGCATATGCCAACGCACTAATTGAGTTCGATAGGATACCAATGGCAATTCGCGAACTGAGAAAACTAAAGGAATTAGGCGATTCATCGGACGATTTCGATGTTACTCAGGATCTTTATCAGGCAGCAAAGATGCTCATCGATAACATCGATTTCAAGACCAATTTCGATAGAAGCGAGGGATTCGCTAAGCAGTTCCTACCAGTAGCTGTTGAGTTCGCTCTACTTGGTATGGGCTTTGCATCCGCAGAGGAAGCCCTGGAGTACCTCCAGACAGAGTAGGGGTGAACGATTGAGCGACCGATTCCTGGTCGCCCTAGGTTATCATGGAAACTCTTTCCACGGATCACAGATTCAGCCAGACGTTGGAACAGTCGAGGGTTCCATGAGGGATGCACTGAGAAGGCTTACTTGGTGGTCTGAGGGTTGCTTGGAGATGTCCAGCAGAACAGATGCTGGAGTTAGTGTTAGGATGAATCTGGCCAGAATCGATCTACCTTCATCAGTCACCGATAATGTTAGCAACGACTCCATAGTAAGAGCCCTAAATGACCACCTACCGGTGGGAGCAGTAGCGATTTCAGCCAATCGTGCACCATCCGCTTCCAAGGTCAGGTATGCTGATTCACGAAGCTACCTATATCGTCTTGAGGTAATAGAGGAATGGCCATCTAAATTTGATGCCGATGCAATATCGGAAGCCTGCTCATTGGTAGAGGGCAATCATGACTTCACAAACCTCTCCAGATTGGAAATAGACACTGATCCAATCCGAACAGTAGACCGGTGTATTCCGTGGATTTCTGATGAAGGGAGGCTGATTGGATTCTCTATTCAGGCAAAGTCGTTCATATGGAACCAAGTTAGGAGAATTGCATCGGCATTCTCTGGAATAGCATCTGGTAGGATATCCATTCTAGATCTGGAATCAGCACTGAACTCCCCACAGGTCTCAGTGGACTTGGGGAGGGCTCCTTCTGAGGGACTCGTTCTTTGGGATATATCGCACGAGGACTTCGATTCACCTTTCTCCCATAGACTGCCGATATCTACTTCATTCTCGGAGAGGCCTAGTGACTCCAGAGACTATCGGAGGTGGCTTTCATTATCCAAATACGAAATGGGATTAATGCTGGAGAGAGAATGGATGACTAGAGTCAATTGAGTTCGATTTCCACCTCTTCACCATCTGAGCATGGCAGTGTTTCGCGAAGGAAGGCGCCGGAAATCACCTCAGCCGTGCTGGTGTGCCTTGTCAGATCGGGAACTAGAATAGCACATTCCTCCCAATCTCCCTTTTCTCTGCGAATCCTTCCTTTGAAGGCAGTTGCTCCTCCGAAGGACTTCCCGTCTCTTTCGAAACCCTCGATCCTGTGCGGCTCAACCGACTCCATAGGAACGCCCTCCTCTAGACCGGCTAACACCCTCAATTGGAGGAATGCACCCATGCTCCCTTCTCCTACATCCACGTTCAGGGTACCTGGCCAAGCACCTACTCCCAGAACACTCTTGAATTGGGATTGGTAGTGCTTCTGGAACATGAATACGTGAGCCCTACCAAGCCCGCTGCTCACCTTCCCAATGACTCGCACGAACGCGGGCTGTACTGGCGACACATAATATTCCGCTTAGAATTACAAAACAAATATTGTCCCCTGCTCACCAATTGACCAACCCAGAGATGCCACTTCGAGGTATTCGGCAGAATCATTGTCAATTACCGGATTAGTATGGTTAAGGTGGAAGAATATCACCTCTGGGTCTCCCTCTCTCCTCCTGCCAAGTCTTCTGATAGTTTCGGAAATAGGCGGGTGTGGGATTAGAGACATGTCTCTCCCACCTAGTTCATCATCACTCCAGAATGTCCCATCAACAAGTGCGAAATCGATTTCTAGTGAAATCAGCCAATCTCTGATGCTGGTCCATCCGACCATGTCTAGAGTTCCCGTCCAATCATCGTGATCCGGCATAAATAGTAGGGACGAATTAGGGCCTATCACCTTGATGGCATGTGTGTCCGAGAACTCATCTCGGTGTGGAACTGGTATGAACTCGTATCGGAAACCACACCCCTCAGAGGGAGAAAAGGGATTACTGCTCTCTACACTATTCGCTTTGAACGGAGATAGCCAACCTCTTTTTTGTATGAAATCAATTACTCTCTTGCTTGCAAACAGGCAAACCTCTTCAGAGCCCATGGCTTCCTTTCCAAATTGTCCTAATCCGTCAATGTGTCCTAGATGAGCATGAGTCAGGCTTACTGTATCGGGAATGATTGTGGCGCCTTTCCCCACAAATCTGACACCCATTCCAAGCTGCCGAGGAAGAGCCCTGGAAGCTTCGATGAGGTGAACACTTCCGTCTGAGCCGATTACCAAGCAGCTTACTGGGTACAGAGCCTTGGAAGGGTCGCTTAGTGCGGAAATGCACCTATTGCACGAGCATCCTGCTTGTGGGACGCCCCCATCCTGGGCAGTCCCGACTAACAAAACTCTCACTTCATCAGTTGCCACAGGCTGCGATGGAATGCCTCACATCAATTCTCCCTTGGAGAAATTGTCCTAGGATTAATCAAAAACTAGTGTGCCTTCTGACGTCCATGCCAGTCGATATGTCGTGGATGAGGGATAGGTACTCGGAACTTCGGGACCAAGGACTGGACTGGAACCCCCCTACGCTGGAGGCTGCCAGTGAGCCAAGGTGCACAATAGATGGCAGGCAGATGATAATGTTGTCAGCAAACAACTACCTCAATCTCACGACACACCCCCGGGTAGTCGAGGCTGCAGTGGAGGCAACCAGGAAGTATGGCGCGGGTTCCGGGTCAGTTCGAGCAATAGCAGGAACAATGGACCTCCACCTGGAAGCGGAACGGACCTGTGCAGAATTCAAGGAAGTCGAGGCATCACTGATTTACTCTGCAGGATATACCGCGAACGTCGGACTAATTCCCACCTTGGTGAGGGGGCCCCAAGACGTAATCATCTCGGATGAGCTCAACCATGGCTCAATAATCGATGGAGTCAGACTGACAAAGGCATCCAGAGCGGTTTACCCCCACAACGATATGGAAGCTCTAGAACGAGTCCTCAGAGAGAACAAGGACTCGGAAAGGAAACTAATCATCACCGACGGAGTTTTCAGTATGGATGGCGACATCGCCCCTCTTGACGAGATTGCAGATCTGGCCGAGGAATACGGGGCTATGACATTCGTCGATGACTGCCATGGAGAGGGTGTTCTCGGTGAAGGTAGGGGGATAGTTTCACACTTCGGGCTTCAAGGTCGGGTAACCTTCGAAGTAGGGTCATTCTCCAAAGCACTCGGTGTTCAAGGAGGCATACTCGCAGGAAGCGATGATGTAAGGACACATGCACTGAATCACAGCAGATCATGGCTTCTCTCAGGAAGCCAGCCACCAGGTGTCGCGGCCGCTCAGAAGGCTGCTATAGAGGTCCTTATGTCAGAGCCTGAGCATGTTCGGAGGCTTTGGGAGAACACCACATACTTCAGAGATGAACTAGAATCCATGGGTTTCGATACCGGTGTTAGTGAGACTCCCATAGTACCTGTGATGTGTGGAGAGAGCAGAAAAGCCCAGGAACTCTCCGCTCTAATGAGGGATGAGGGAGTTATGGTTGGAGCGATAGTATTCCCGATGGTCGCACGCGACAAGGCCAGAGTTAGGACCCAGATGTCAGCAGGGCTAACTCGCGATGAGTTAGATTCAGTTCTCGAATCATTCGACAGGTGCGGCAGACAGATCGGTCTTATCTGATGCCCTGTCAAACGATGATGGATCCTCTTGATTTCCTTTTTGATAGGGGAATTGTGGTGGTCGGAGGGATTATGATGGGGTGTCTGTTACCCTCGATGCTGGTGAACACGTGAGTGACGAAGAAACAATTTTCTCCATTTCAGAAGGGCACTTAGATTCCGGTCTGAGAGGAATTCCTGTAGGCACCTGTCGGACATCCTACGTGGATACGATAGAGGGTGTCCACTATGTTGGATACCCTGTTGGGGATCTTGCAAATCTGGAGGAAGAGGACGTAATCTTCCTACTAATGAACAAGAGACTACCCGATTCTGATGAATCAGCAGCATTTCGTAAGGAATTAGCCTATCGTGGGGAGAGGATGCCGACAGGAGCATTGCGAGTATTGGAGCACCTTACTCCGGGCAGCGGTCATCCCATGGACTGGCTTTCAATCGGGATAATGGCTATGGGTGCAGCCGAGACCACAGGCGATGTAAAAGTCGACTCAATGAACCTAATCGCGAGGATGCCAGAGTTGATGGCAAGGATATTCTTGCTTAGAGGTGGAAATCCAGACAAGATACGCCCCAGGAATACTGAGTTGGGTCTCGTGGAGAACTTCGTCCACATGCTAGGGGTGGACGGTGAAGAGGCTGAGAGGATGAATAGAGTACTGAGGTTCTTTTTCATCCTACACATGGATCATGGTGGAGGAAATCTCTCGACCTTCTCAGGTAAGGCCGTAGCATCTGGCTGGGCGTCAGTTTATGCGTCTTTGGCCAGTGCAATGAACGCACTATCGGGACCTCTCCACGGGAGGGCGAATCAGGCGTGTCTGGAATTCATTCAGAGGATCGGAACATCAGACCCAGACGAGATAGAAAATTTTGTCAGAGCCGAGCTAGCAGCAAGGAGACCGATATACGGATTCGGTCACGGTGTTCTCAGGGCTGAGGACCCAAGGGCAAGATTACTGATCGAACTTGGTTCTGAGGTATGTCCCGATGACGAGTACTACAAGATTGCAAAGGCACTCAGAGAGGTCGTACCGCCGATACTCAAGGAGCATCCAAAGATCAGTAATCCATATCCTAACGTCGATTTGGCTAGTGGGAGCCTTCTCCATGCGATAGGGTTCAGGAAGCCAAACTACTACACTACCTTCTTCGGATGGGCCAGAGTTGCAGGAATCTGCGCCCAGATTCTCGATGAACGAAATGCTAGGGATGG
>JAPOKZ010000169.1:0-1157 GCA_029977385.1 Methanobacteriota archaeon | reverse complement strand
GAGGATAGGAGGGCTATGCAATCTAACTCAGCTGCTTCGACTGCTGATTCAACCGCTTCTCCGGTCTTTTTGGACCATTCTTCAGCTACGTATGCGCTGAATGCTTCAGCCGCTACGTCTTCTTCTTCCCAGTAGGAATAGGCATGTTGATCCTCTCCTTCTTCGTCTTCTTCGTACCAGTAGGCAGGATCACCGTTATAGACATCCTCTTCTTCTTCGGCTCCTATGTATGCGGCACATTCATAATCGTCTTCGTAGTAGTCGTCGAACATTACTCCGGCGAAGTTGGAAGGGTTGCGAGTCTTATGGTTCACAAAGGATCGGAACCTTCCTTTCTTACCCTTTCCTTTGCCTCGGCCCTTTTGTGGTCGAGGACCTGGCGCTCGGCTTCCTGGCTTCGCCAAGTGGATACGGGGATGTTGCTTTATCAATGCTTCAGAAATCCTTGCGAAGTCTCTCTCATTGCCGATAGATGCTTGGATCATGATCCGTTCGTTCTTGTCGAGACCTGCTAGGTCAAGAAGCATGTCGGCACGATGTCCTTCGCTCAACGATATTTCTGGATCAAGTTCTTTGAGCAGCTTCCAGCATCGTGATCTTCGACCGATGTATTGCTGCATGCTTTCTCCATTTTGACGTGCCAGGATTCCGACAGGTTTGCAGTACTGTCTGAAGAGTTCTTTGGCTTCGTAAGTTGTCAAAGGGAATACCACTGCTTTGATCGCCTTTATCAATAGATCAACTCCTGGCTCGACTGCTTCTTCTTCTTCGGTCGCCGCTCTGCCCGATTGCCAAAGCTTCTCGAGCCCAAGTTCTCTCGCTGTGGTGAAAGCATCTCCCTGCAAGCCGTCGACGACTTTGGACATTTGTTCTGCATATCTGCTTTCATCGCTGCCTGCCGTCTTTAATCGAAGTCTGGTCCTGAATTCCCATTCATGGAAGTTCGATGCGTCTCCCCTGTAGATGTAGGAGCCTGCCTTGGTGACTTCGATGTTATTCCTCATGCCTCCGGTGTGGAGCACACTTGTGACTGCGCTGCTGGTGCCCATGGGTTCATAGCGAGTCATATCTGCTCTCCCTAAGCAAGGGGTGGCAAATGTTTGTTGTCGTATCTGTTCCTGTGGAGGAACCAGATAAGGTGGGTGGCTAGCTCTTGT
>JAPOKZ010000054.1:0-6432 GCA_029977385.1 Methanobacteriota archaeon | reverse complement strand
GGGACACTACTGATGTACAAACTGACTCAAAGCAAGACCCTAATTGAGTGCAACAACGTGATTGAGGAACGTTGGTCGGGAGATATCTCGATTGCCAGCACTGATGATGGTTATGCCCATATAGTTTGGACTAGGAGGTACTTGGACACTAACTCATTCCTAAGACAAACCCTGAGCTACTCCACAATCGACTCAAGTTGCAGAATATCACCTGCTCAGGATCTTCTCCCAGGAATTCCTCTATCAGATGGAAAGTACTGGGGAATAGACATGGATGTCAAGGATTCTGAAATCCTTGTTTCTGGATATCACAGAGATGTATTCAGCGGCGGGACTCTCGAAGATATAACCGACATCTTCCTCCTACATGCAGAAAATCCGGTCTCTTCCGATGACTGGACCCTGATTCCCTCCATTATCCACGATATCGACGCCGATCCCGCACAGAGGGATCCATTGTCTGTGGAGCTCGGTGAGGAACAGGCGCACCTATTGTATCAGACGATTAGAAATGACTCAACAGGAAAAGACAGGTTAGGGATCTGGTACTCTCATGGAGAAATCGATCAAGAAACGTGGACTTACAGAAGGGCTGTTGGAGACGATGCTGCCCTTCCGAAATTGACTGTCATCGAAGACGGGGATATGGACGTACTTGTCTCAATTTGGAGGGAGGGGGCTCCTCAGGACTCAGAGCTAGTGGCTTACATTACTGATTCTAATTTCAAAACTATAGAGGATTTGGAGACAAGGATTCCGGCCAGGGGTTTAGCAGGAATAGGTACAGTTGAAGCCGAAAGGGGAATTCAAGTGGTTTTCGATAGAGTTGGGCCCAATGGCCCACAGGTTGAGTATGGCCTCATTGACATTGAAGCAGGTTGGATAGGACTCTCGGATTCCCTGTTCAGGGGCCAATTCAACTCCATGGACAGATCCGAAGATTCGCTAGAGACGATGATGGTTGTTTCTACGTCTAATGGATGGCAAATTAGGGCCCTGATAGATGATGGTGCTTCCGACCGGGGCGGTAGCATGGCTGATCAGCTCAGATCTTCCTTGGGGCTAGACCAAGAGAGCTTTGAAATCCTACTCATCGGAGTAGCTCTTGCTGTATTGATTCTCGGAATGGTCACACTGGTCGGCCTTTCTGCCCAGGGTTTCAGATGGATAGGGAGAAAGAGATCTGTAGACTCGAGTTCCAGTGTGATTATGGAAGACGATGTGGTGGATATTGTGGAAGAGTCCGATCTCAAAGTGGATGTAGATTTCGTAGAAATTATCGATACCGAGGGAGGGTCGGGAAGCATAGAAGGAGGAATGAATAGCAGAAAGGCAAGGAGGGCCAAGAGGATTTCCGAAGATCGACAAAGTGAAGACCCGGGGGAGTTTCAAATTGGGAATTCGGATGTCCGAGATGTTACGGAAATACCCGTCCCAGAAATGACCCCTTCGGGTTTCCAAATTTCTTGTCCGAATTGCCAGAGCAGAGTGGTGACTGAACCTGGAGTAGGTTCTGCTAAATGCCCCATCTGCGATACGAAAATTGCCCTCTGAGGTTGAACATGCCTCTCGTCCTTTTGGCATCGGCCTCGGAAAGAAGGCGACAAATTCTTTCAGAACATCTCAATGATCGTGAGGTGCTTCTGGATTTCTACACCCTGAAAGAACCAGAGCAAGAAATTTCATCGAGGATGGAAGTTAACCTACAAGTAGAAAGTTCGTGTATCAAGAAGGCTATGGCGGCTGCTAGAGAAAAATCTTCAGAAGCAGGGAATGTGGGAGATATTATTCTAGTCTCGGACACTCTTGTGGAAGATCCGGATGATATGAGAGTAGCACTTGGAAAGCCGGAAGACGAGAGCAGTGCTGCATTCAGCTTGATTAGGTTGTCAGGAAGAAGGCACAGGGTGTGGTCGTCTACAGCAATCGTCAGTAGGAAAATTGGAGATTTAGAAGTAGGAGACGGTTGGTTAGCAACAATTTGGACGGATTACGCCATCGTTGAGTTCAAACATTTATCAGAAGATGAGATTATTGACTTGATTAAAAGTCGTTCATGGGAAGGAAAGGCTGGAGGTTATGACTTGGCTGGAAGTGCTGGTAGATTCGCCAGAGTTGTCGATGGAGAAGAAGTGACGGTGCTGGGATTTTCCAGTATGGCAATTGATTCTCTGAACGATTTTCTAGGCTAGGCGAATGTGACGCCACCGAACTTCAGAATGAATTCCCTTTGAACCTCGTCGAACCATTCAAGCATTGCAGAATCGAAGCGAATCGAATCGACCTCATCGTCAGAAAGTAGGTCGTCCTGGATTCCTTTCAAGGTTCCAGGAGCAGCCCCACAGGAGATACATGCCCCATCAAGACCTATCACCAATGAGAGTGCGTGCGTTCCGTTATTTCTTGATTCTATTTTCCCTCTTGTGAGTACCAAACTCCCCCCATGACCCTCAAGGGCCGCCCTCACTGGCCCTAATCTAGCCATCAGTGCAGGAATCAAAGATGGATCATCTGACTCAAATAGTGATATCAGAGATAGTGCTCCAAGCCTAGAAACCTCCAACGGATCTAATTTTTCTTCAAGTATACGATTGGCCTCAGTTTTGACGATTTCTTCGATTTGGGATTTGTACATATCCTCCAACTCATCATTTGGCATTTGGCCGTCGATACCCCCGGTGTACACACCGATGGGCGAGTGTGCAACAATATAGGGTCATCTAGGAGTAGGCAGAGATTCAAATGATAGTTTGTCTGCGGTCGACTATAACATGTCTAGAGAAGGTGCGCTTCTGGAGATTAGCGACCTCCATGCAGGAATAGATGGAAATGAAATCTTGAAGGGAATTGAACTGAAAATTGGTCCGGGAGAAATTCATGCAATCATGGGTAGAAATGGAAGCGGAAAGACGACCACTGCGAACGTGATAATGGGGCATCCGGACTTTGATGTAGAGAAAGGAGATGTAATTCTGGAGGGCGAAAGTCTGCTAGAATTAGAAGCGTGGGAAAGAGCGAGAAAGGGCGTTTTCCTATCCTTCCAGTATCCTCAAGCCGTTCCAGGACTGCAGGTAGGCAACTTCCTTAGGAAGTCCGTGGCCAGCATCAGAGGAGAGGACAAAGCCAAGGGTTCGGCATTCAGAGATGAATTGACCTCTGCTATGGAGTCCTTAGATATCCCCCGTTCCTTCATGTCTAGGTATGTGAACGATGGATTCAGCGGAGGAGAAAAGAAGAGATTCGAGATTTTACAGTTGATGCTACTCAAACCCCGCCTGGCGGTTCTGGACGAGACAGATAGTGGATTGGATATTGATGGGATTAGAACGGTCTCAGAAGGAGTAAACGCTGCAATCCGTGGAACTGACTCTGCTGCTCTAATCATTACTCACTATTCTAGAATCCTAGAGCATGTCCAGCCCGATATGGTGCACGTTCTACTAGATGGTAGAATAGTGGCTACTGGCGGTCCTGAACTGGCAACAAAACTTGAAGAGAGGGGCTACGAATGGCTGATGGAGGAGTGATTGAGATGCCGGACGATAGTGAAGCCAGGGAGGCTGTGGGAGAGTACAAAGCGGGCTGGCATGATCCAGAAAATTCGACAATCAGGTTCGATTTCGGACTCTCTGAAGAAGTAGTGAGGGAGATTTCCAAACTGAAAGATGAGCCCGAATGGATGACTGACATTCGTGTAAAGGCATTCAAACACTTCTCAGAAAGACCAATGCCCACATGGGGGAACATGTCGATGCTAGAGGAAATTGACTTCGAAAATATATGCTACTACCTAAAATCCTCCGATTCAACAGAGAGGGACTGGGAAGATGTCCCAGAAGACATTAGGAACACATTCCAAAGGCTCGGGATTCCGGAAGCCGAGCAGAAGTGGCTGTCAGGAGTTACTGCACAATATGAATCAGAGGCAGTTTACCACAGCATCCGTGAAGACTTGGAGAAGCAAGGAGTGATCTTCCTAGACATGGACAGCGGCCTGAAGGAGCATCCGGAGATAGTGAAGAAGTGGTTTTGTTCGGTCGTTCCTTATTCGGATAACAAATTCTCTGCTCTGAATACTGCAGTGTGGTCTGGTGGTTCGTTCATCTATGTACCAGAAGGAGTACATGTTGAGATGCCCGTCCAGGCATACTTCAGAATCAATGCGAAGAATATGGGCCAATTCGAACGAACGCTCATTATTGCTGACAAGGGTAGCAGCATCCATTATGTGGAAGGTTGTACTGCTCCATCATACTCTACAGACTCACTACACTCTGCAGTAGTCGAGCTAGTAGCACTTCCAGGTTCCCATATTAGATACTCAACTATCCAGAATTGGAGTTCCAATGTGTACAACCTAGTTACGAAGAGGGGGATAGCCCATGAGGACGCAAAGATAGAGTGGGTAGACGGCAATATTGGAAGCAAACTAACAATGAAGTATCCCGCAGTCATTCTGAAGGGAGAAGGCAGTCACGCTGAAGTAATTTCAGTTGCATACTCTGGAGAGGGTCAGCATCAAGATGCTGGAGCGAAGATTCATCATTTGGCATCCAATACAACCAGTAAGATACTCTCCAAGAGCATTAGTAAGAACGGAGGAAGGGGTACTTACAGAGGAATGGTTACTGTTTCACCAAAGGCGGACAACTGTAAGTTGAACGTTGTTTGCGATGCCTTGATTCTGGATGAAGGCAGCAGGTCAGACACATACCCGACAATGGAGGTTGCAAACCCTAGTGCCAGATGTGAGCATGAAGCTAGTGTTTCAAAGGTTAGCGATGATCAACTATTCTATCTGATGAGTAGGGGCCACTCAGAAGAAGAATCCTTGGCAATGATTGTCAATGGATTCTTCGAACCTTTTACCAGGGAGCTGCCAATGGAATACGCTGTGGAGTTGAATCAACTAATGGCTCTTGAGATGGAAGGCAGCATAGGCTGAGGTCGAACAATGGATTCTGCCTCGAAATATCTGAGCATGGGCGAGCCTGACAAGTCAAACCACCTGTGGAAGTATACCCCTTGGAGGAGGGTCCACCCTACGGGTAAGATAGCGGAAATTCCAGAGATGGCTAGTGCGTCTCTGAACCTTTCAATGATGGATGGAACGGAGGTTCCTCAGGGCATTAGCCTTGTCAGAGGGAGAGGAGAGGAACTTGATTTCTCCATGGATAATGCACTGACGAACTATTTTCTTCATGCCATGTCGGACTCTTCAAATTGGTTACTTGTTGTTGAGGATGGTTTCAGACTAGAAAGTCCAATTATTCTTGATGTACAGACAGGAGGGTTTGCATCTGTTGCTCATATCTCACTCGAAATTGGGGGAATGGCAGAATTTGAGTTGGTTACGAGGATTTCTGGGACTAGCGATTGGTTCGGACTTCTGAGAACGGGCAATATCGGTAGTGGGGCCATTTTGAACGATGTCGTGATAGGACTTCAGGAAAATGGGACTTTCCTAAGGTCTGATTCGATTGAAATTGGCAGAGACGCCCAAGTCAGAGCAGGTACCGTGTCTTCTGGTTCAGAGAGGACGAAGTCTGATCTACGCTACAAATTGGAAGAGCGAGGAGGGGGCATCAAAGTTCTAGGATCAATTCTTTCTGCAGAGTCCATGCATCTTGATCATCACATTGAGATCCACCATGAGGCACCTGATACATTCAGCAGGCTATCTTGGCACTCCGCTTGTGGAGGGGATAGCAGAACCATAGGAACAGGTATGCTTCAGGTAAGCAAGGGTGCAAAGGGATCTGATGCCGGACAAATTTTCCATAACTTGCTACTCTCAGATTCTGCAGAGGCAGATTCAATCCCAGAACTGGAAGTTATGGAGAATGACGTCATTGGTTGCGGGCACGGAACAGCAAATGGACCTATTGACGAGGAGCAGATGTTCTACCTCAAGACAAGGGGTTTCGATGAAAAAGAGGCAAAGAGAGCCCTAATTGCAGCATTCCTTAATTCCACTCTTTCAGAGATGGGAGGGGACAAACTACACGAGTGGCTCGTAGGAGAGTTGACCCTGCAACTTCAAGCCCTACACTCCTGAATGAGAAATTCATTTGTACCGAGATGTGTTGGATTATTCGTGGACAGCGACCATTGCAAAGATATCTCTTGTCTCTGCGGCTATACAGGGAGGGCGGTGCCAATGCGCCAACACATGGAATGCCCTCGCTGTTACAGGGTTGTTGAAGCGTGCTGCGAAGGTGTTCCCGAGTATTACTGACAAATGAGAAGAGCTTGTAGCAATGGGGGTATTAGGAGAGAAACATGGAACAAAAGAATGGATTGAAAGACAGGAGGCAGGAAAAAAAGGTCTCCTTCTTATTGGGGGGAGTGGCTGCAACATACCTTGTATTATGCTTTCTTGCTCCGCTTCTAATGCCTACTGACTCCGTCCCTGAGCTTTCCGGTCGAGCT
>JAPOKZ010000163.1:0-1226 GCA_029977385.1 Methanobacteriota archaeon | reverse complement strand
TTTTTTGCGGAGAATCCGATTCTGACCTCGGCGGGGCGCGGGGAGTGCCGTGGGGCGAGCGATTTTGCCCTACTGATATCGTCATCTCACAAACCATTTTTATATCTAATGCAGAGCATGGTGGTTACTCCCTTCAAAACTCCTCCCCCAAAGGCAAAGAAGGCGCGGAAGCCCCAGTGCATCTGCTACTGGGGCGATACATGTCGCAAATGGACAAAGATATTAAAGAAGAAGGGGCACCCTTGGGGAGAATTTGTCAAGCTTACTGTCTCAGAGTCGTGTGAATTTGAGAATAGTTGGAGAGCTATCAGCACGCTGATAAAACCATCCGCCGAAGAAACAGAAAAGATATTCGACAAACACAATTCAGCAAAGAACAACACTGTGACTCCTCCCGGCGGCAAGACGAAGAAGAGTGTATCCCGATTTAAGATTGCCCGGCATCATTTTGCATTGGGATTTTTCCAAGGCGAGAAACAGTTGGGCAAATGGGTTACTCCAATGACTCGGGAGCAGACCATTGAGAAGAACTGTTATCCTGACAGAAACCTCAGCAACGACACGGTTATACAGTTCAACCCAGATCTAGGAAAAGGCATGGGAAAGTGTTGGCGGAAGGACAATCCAAACCAGATGTTCATCAAAGCGCCCACTGTGCCATCAAAAGAAGTTGCGTCGGTAATCTCTGATTTGACTGCTGAGGCCGTGGAAAGCGAGGAGGGAGAGATGGAGGAGGTGGAGGACTCCGCCGGCGAGGGCAACATCAGCAGTGCTACTAGCAGTGCTACTAGCAATGCTACTAGCAGCATCCGTCGAAAGAAACTAATGAGGAAATTGGAGCAGACACGAGAGGAGGAGCAGGAGGAGGAGGAGCGCAACCGCTCGCCAGAGCAATGGAAGGAGATTCTAAAGAGACAGAAAGCTGACCATGAAACGAAGATGGAGGAGTTGCTGAAACAGATGGCCAAGCGCGATGAGGCCATCAAAGCTGCAGAAAAACAGCTGAGAAAAGCGAAACATAGGAAGGATAGGTACCGGATGAAAGCAAAGCGAGCAAAGAGCAGTGTAGACGAGGAGGAGATCTTGGAGAGCATCGCCCTGGGCAGCAAAGTCATGTGGAACAATGTCCGGGATCTGCTGTCTGACGCGGGCGGTCTGTCGAGGTTGACAATATTCAACAAGCAGTGGCACGAGAAGCACGATACTGCAGCGAAGCTCCTCTGGGG
>JAPOKZ010000155.1:0-1364 GCA_029977385.1 Methanobacteriota archaeon | reverse complement strand
TCAATTACTTCTCCCATCAATCCTTCATTCCCGACTCGGACAACCTCATACATCCTCGGGGCAATGCCCGTGGCGGTCACAACTGGTCCGGAAATCCGGTATATCACTCCATTTTCTGTACTCATTTTTTTTCACTTCCATTATTTTTGAATCTATTTCCAAAGGTCAACACCGAGTGCCGATTTGATGGACTCTCGGAGTGTGTTATCCTCCTCGGTCCCAATGCCCAGAACTGTGGGCGTCACGCTTTCCGATAGCTGCACTCTTAGCCTCTCGGGAAGCCTCACTAGATCGAAGTTATCGACTACGACAACTCCTATTTCTTCCTGGCCCAAAAGATCACGAAGAAGCTCTGCAAGCTCCTCGTCATCTGAAGGGTTGTATAGATTTTTTACACCTGCAAGTTGGAACCCTAGTGTAAATTCCAACTGTCCCACCACTGCAATCTCCATTTTTTCACCTCAGTAGTCCATATGTGCCTCTAGCACTTCTTTAGGAAGTCCCACGGCCTTTCCGCGTACCAGTAATCGAAGATTTCTGACTTCTAGCGCTTTCTTCTCGATGTAGTTAATTATGGGGAACGCAGAAATCGGACTTAGATGTGAAAATCTCCTCAGAACAGCATGCCTCTGATGTGAGAGAAGCTCCGCGTAGGGATCCAGGCTGCCCAGTCTTTCCGAATCTGCCCTGGCCTCGTCAAAACCTGTATCATCAAAAGAGCCACTCCGTCGAAGTACATCGATTAATTCTTCATCGGTCTCTGCCACACAGGCCTGCTTCATCGTGGCAGCATCAATCTTACCGCCAGGAATTATCATTGCCTGCCGCTGTTCGGGGGTCATTCCCATACGGATCGATCTGAACTCATTGATAACGTTCCTGTGATCTATTTCCATTCTCAGATATTTCAGTAGCTGGGGACTTCCTTCCTTGTCCTTTACAGCTCTGAGAGCATCAGCGAAATATTGCATGTCTAGTGCATTTTCCATGGCCTCAAGAGTGGACCCCGAATCGAGCTTGGCTAGAGTTTGCCCCCATGGGGTTCCGGACATAGCCTCGACAGCCTCATCAAGGCCCTCTGTATTCTTCACTATAGTCAACCAAGTTGAGTTGCGAGGATTTTCCGAGGGTAATATCTGACTTTCAATCATCTCGTCGGATGCGCCCCCATTGACAGCTCTCAGAACTGTCTTAGCCTTCTCATAGTCGAACCTTTCAACATATATCGCAACAATGGACTTCAGCTTACCTTGGCAGAATCTTAGAACCTCTGCGAGGTCATTGTCAAGATTGTGGAAAAGAGCGGCTTCTACAGCATCAGCCCCACTCATCCTGGACGCATATAGATCCATTTCTGTTCTATA
>JAPOKZ010000087.1:0-2762 GCA_029977385.1 Methanobacteriota archaeon | reverse complement strand
TGACAGACGCGATGCCGATGATGAAACTCAAGACATCACTAACTGGGTAGAGGGGATGTTTTACTTCAATATGACAAGCCCAACTCAGATCCAATTCCAAGCCTCATGGGCCATAAGAGAGTGGGATAAATCGGGGATGGGCCTATTCACGTCCAGTGCAATGAACACGGCGCTTGAGGGGGACAACATCAATGCTAACGATGGTCTTCCCGCAGATGTACTCAGGTCGGCCTTCGATGAGAACACAGACCCGAACGATGCCTCTTCACCAACCATCCAAGAGTCTCTTCTAGGCGAGATTGACGGTTCAATAAGCGGGTTCTTGGCCAACTGGGGGGGTTCTACCTCTCCCGTAACCACATGGGAGGACAGGGTTTTCCTGCCAGATGACTCTGGGGTAGTCTCCGCAGTTGATTGTACGATTGACCCTGCATCCGACAGTGATGGCAATGCTTTCGAGCCCCCGATCTGCATTTCTACAGACGTCAACATTACTCTGCCGATTTCCTCGACTTATGGACTGAACGGGGTTACTGAATCCAATCTGGATACTGCTCTGGAGGCCCTACTAGTGATGGGTTCAGAAATCACAACTAAGTTCGATGTAAGAGTCGAACCTGGTCACAAGGGAACCTACTCCATTCATCCACCATCGTATGCTACGGTTAATGATGCGTCGGGATGGGGCTTCAACGAGGAGGTATCGGAGGAAGGAGGGGCTTACTCGTCTGCCCTTTGGACCGTGGATAATCGTGACGATCCCAACGGATTAGCCCCCGGCAGCCAGCCCGCTGACTTGGACATGACCATCGGAATGAGGGACAAGAGTACGACCAGCGTGGTTGAGGTTGCCCCGGATGACAAGAGTTTGGATCTCAGAGTTACGATAGATCTTTCCGATGAGAACAACGCCTTCGTGGAGGTAGAGGCAGGGATTTACCAGATACAATCCAGTAGTCTGACTAGTTGGGGTGTACCAGATCTGATGCCTAAAGACAAGGCCACCATTCCAGTAATCACTTCTGATGGGATTAGGATGGCTTATCACACCGGGTTATTGGACCTCAAAGATCTTTCCAGAAATATTCCGATCTCAGGGATCGGCCAGGCTCTCGCCGACTCTAAGGAGGGTTTGAGCGTGCAGATGGGTGATTTCCAATGGACTCATGTTTCGAGCGCCCCTCCGGGTGGCCTGAACTACACTCATTCCCCAACGCATTGCGAAAGGGGGGTGAATTACTGTATGGAGGGTTCCGTTGCCATGGATGACTCATTCCCTGTCTTCATGAAGTCGGTAAGTCACACATTCCCATTCAGCCTCGCTGACTTGCTAGGTGGAAACCTTGGTGACTCTGGCTTCATGAACTCAGTTTCTGGGGATGATCTTAGTAAGCTTCTCAACTCAGGGTTGGAGTTCTCCACTGTTCTAAGCGATGAGGCAATGGAATCTTTCGTGGGAAGCTTGCTTCCTAACGGAATAAGTGCAGATTTAACGATGGAGATCGTTCTCCCTTCTTGGGCATCAACTCCCCAGGGTGGTGATTCGATTGTGTTGAATTACAGATCCTCGGGGGACCACAATGGAGCTATCGGTCTCACGGGTTCGGACTCCTTCTTCTGGAACCACGCGATATGTAGGGATACAGTAGCTAGTGCTTGCTTCGATGGAGGGGGGGATACGGTCTGCCCATCTACCTCGAAGAGCTGTGCCTACATGGATGTGGATATGGACGTAGGTGAGGTGTCTTTCGCGAGCCTGCCACTGACCAAAGGAGCAACGGTAGAATTCGCCCTATCCGTGGACATGGTCATCCACAGGATTGCTGTCCCCGATGCTTTGTTCGATTCCCTGAATACCGAATCGACCAGCATGAGTCTGGATGTCCTCCCTTCGGACCTGCTCAGGGCGCTATTGGACATCGGTTCTAGGGGGGATCCCCTGGAGGTGGAGTTCTCCTTGTGCGATACTGGGATGTCGTACTGCGACCAGAGAATGCCGATATCATCCAGCCAGACATCAGGACTTCCTTGGTACGTAAATGAGTTGGAGAGAGACATAATGTCGCTTATCGAAGACAGAGCAAGGGAGCTGACAGAAAAGGAGGGCAATGGTTTCGGTAATATCGACATGTCTGGCTTCAGCGTAGATATAGAGTTCCCTTACGAGATGATAGCAGATAACGACGATGTCATAGGTGACGAGAGGGGCATCGTACTCAGCATCGATATTCCGAGGGTCATAATGACTGCGGGAATCGATAACTCTTGGGTTGAGTTAATCGGCATAATGAGGGGTGATGGGGGTTCGCCTGAGTTCGGGCTTGACACCATAGACCCGTCTACGTCCGCTCTAACCGCCCCTTTCATCGCTCCCATGGTAGCAGCGATGGGTAGTTTGAGCGGTGCCCTTTCATCTAGCATGGTTTCTCCCTCCCCAGAGGGAGTGAGGGTCAACGGGGCTAGCGCTGATTTACCCACTTCGAAGCTAGCCAACATAGGAGATGACGCACTCGGCTTGAGTTTTGCAGGTACATACACCATAACAATGCCAAAGGGGCTGGAGTTGGAGAATCTGACATCAACGGAAGGCATGATTTCCTCTACAATGAATAACAAATCTCGTCAAGTGATCACATACACAATCAGCCAAGGAATGGGAGACGATAGTGTAAGTTTCACCCTCCTTCTGACACCGTTTTGGGTTCTCAACCAAGTCCAGTTCTACATCATGGGACTGTTGGCATTCATTCTCTGGAGGGCTA
>JAPOKZ010000008.1:0-33920 GCA_029977385.1 Methanobacteriota archaeon | reverse complement strand
CATGAAGAAGATGAAGCCTCTGATGTCTGGTGATGACACCGAATTGGTCTGGAAAACACCAATCAAAAACGAACTCACAGGCGAGATTGAAACAAGGGATTTCATCATCCGGGGGCAACCGTCTTTCATCACTCTGACCACCCGCAATCCCAAGGAGCAGGAGCAAGTCACAAGACAACTCCTGATGACTCCAGACACAACCACAGACAAGGTCGCCAACGTGGTGAAGAACTCTCTTCAATCCAGAGCCAGACCAGAGTCATTCACGGTTCACCCGGACCTCACACTTCTCCAAGCCTCGATGCTATCTCTGAACAAGCACAGGGTCAGGAACATCTTCGCTCCACTCATGGGCGAGTTCTTTCCTGCCAGAAACGCCCAGCACCAGAGGGACATCAACAAGGTTCTGTCTCTGATTGATTCCGTGGCTCTGGTTCACCAAAACCAGCGACCGACTGAGGAAATGGATGGACGGACTTACCTACTGGCGTCGGTAGAGGATAATCTGATTGGACTGGTTCTGGCAGACTTGGTTCTCCGAGCATCTCTGTCGGGAGTTCCAGATGACAGTTGGCTCCTGTTCACAGAGATGGTTGAGATGGAGGAATCCAAGAGACCGCTGACCATCGACAACATCCTCCAATGGATGCACCTACACGCCTTCTCAATGTCCAAGAATGCACTCAGGGAGAAACACCTCCCGACTCTGGAAGATGCTGGTCTCATTGAGGTTCTCAGAAGGGGTGGTGGCAGGGCTGGTGGTCGGAAGACATACAAGATTGTCAAGACCAGACAAGGACTCATGGAGACACATTCACTGTCGACGCTTTTCGTAGAGTCAGCCAGAGTGAATCTTGTGGATACAATAGGTCAGTTCACGGATGTATTATCCCGAGCCAGTCCCCCACTTCACGGACGGAAGTTAGCCCATGGTGAGGGCAATGTATTACGCTCACTGGGATGCCCCAACAAGACCGCCTCTAAGGTCTGGAGGGCATTGTTCCTACCAACCTATTTCCGCCCTCAGAACAAAGGCTCTGTGCTATCCAGAATCATAGGTGAAGGAGACCAACACCAGACTCTATTCGGAGGTCGGGCTTGGTTGGATTCCACCATGGAGGCAACCGCCACAAAACAGTTGGAATCCAAGAAAGAACTCAAGAAGAAAGTCAGGGATATGACCAAGCATCTTAGCGATGGTGACACTGACGATGTATGGGAGGCAATTGCTGATGAACATCTCATGTGGGATGAGGGAGAATTTCTGTGAGCCTTCATAACGGTGGGCATCTCTGGCTATGGTCATGACAAGCAAAAAAGGCTCCAAGAAGTCTGCACTACCACCGACTGCGTCACGCCGTCTCAAGCCCTTCATCGAGAAGGGAATCGAGAACGGTGTTTTCGTCGACGACTCGACTGTCGTCAACCTCTGGAGAACCAAGGCCCAAGATGGTCAGTTCAAAGAGAACATCTCCCAACTGGGAGGCATCAAGAACGAACTCGCTCAGAACTTCGTGACCGACTTAGTTCTGGTCGATTTGTCTGCTATTCTAAGAAGGCAGAGATACACCGCTCATCTGGACATCTGGGAAGTCAACCACAGGACCGTTGGCATCGCCAAGGGCAACCCAAGACCAGCCTGCTTCATCATCGGACAAGCCGTCATCGAAGATGGTGGCGGAGCGACCATGGAGTCTGCGATATTCCGCATGAGCCTATGGGACGAGATGACCTCTCTGGCAGACGACGTCGAGGCAGATGGAAAGTATGTCACCGCAGTCACCACCAGAAAGGGTGGCTTGGATGCAGACATCTTAGACCTACAACCATTAGAGGGATTGACCAACTTCGCTCCAGAAGAGTTCGACCATGGAGACAGGGCTGAACTACTGAGGGAGATGTACGAGGTCACACCCATCGTCGAACTGGACGACAACATCAGCAGGACCCCTACTGACTTCCGCCTCGTGGAAGCCATGGTATCCTTCTCAGGTGTTCAGAACTCCAAGGCAGGAAACCAGTTCGGGAAGATGCTTCTCAAGGACGATTCCACGATGACCATGGAGGCAATCGAGAGTGGCGAGAATCTCCTGCTCAACGCAATCACATCATCAGCCGTAGTCAGCAGATTCGGGAAATACTCCCGCATACTCGCTCTATGCACAGTGAAGGACAACGGCCAGTACGGCCTCTCAGCCAACATTGAGACCGCAGTAGGTCTGGTGGTTGTCGAACCACCCAAGGCTACGCCAGCCGCAGAAGAGAAGGAGGACGACGCATCGTCATACTTCGCAACTGCATCCACACCAGCCATCGTCGTAGGTGACGATGACGACGACGAGTCCACCGATGACGACGCCGAAGAACCTGTCATCAAAGAGGAATCGGAACCCACAGCAACCATATCCGAAACTGAGGAAGAGTCATCGGAGGACACCCCCGAACCGGCACCGGTAGCCGAACCAACCGAAGCCGAGGATTCTGGCGACGACGACTGGGATGACTGGGACTGATATTCATGGCTCGGACAAAGAAGAATCAAGCGGACAAGATGCAGGCTCTCATTGACTCCTGTGACACTGGTGATGTCATGGCCGCTCAACCAGATTTGAGGCACATGAAATTGCAGGGATTCTCCGGTGGAGGCAAGAGCCATTTCGGCCTCACATTCGTTGCTCACAAGGCCAAGGAGATGGGTCTTCTGGACAAGCCAGAACAGGTCTTGGTCAGCATCTTGGATTGCGACTTGGAAGGGGTCCGCGCACTCATCAAGAGAGACGACATCATACCTCCAGAACTCAAGTCCAGAATCTACCGAAAAGTCTGCGAGACTCCAGAGGAAGTCAACCAGATGACGGACGCATTCATCCAGCAACACAAGGCCCACAACACTGAGTATCCCGACGGTCTGAGAATCCTGATTCTTGAGAACGAAGCGGCCTTCTACATTGGGTGCAGAGACTTCTACTCATTAGAGGTCCATGGAGTCAGCGAGGCAGACCTAATGCTCGCCAGACAAGCCCAAGCAATCTCCGAGGGGAAGAAGACATTGCCTGCTTTCGCAGAGGGTCAGATGCACTCCTACAAGGTCATCAACAAGTTGTTCTACACACCCTACCAGAAACTCAAGATGGCGGCAGAAGCACTGAACTGCCACTTCATCTCGACAGTCCTGCTCAGGGAATACACCGAGGGCTATGGGACTGCCAACGAGAAGAAGGTCGTCACCGCCTCCGGGCGAGCCGACATGACCGACCCACTCTTCGATTGGATTATCGAGTTCGGTAGGCAACAGAGAGTGAACAAGAAAACCGGGAACATGGAGACGAGGCACATTGCCACAATCCGAAAGTCCCGAGACTGCAAACCTTTCCAACTCCACAACTGGACTCAGGAAAAGTTCTGGAAGACAGTAGCGGACAACTGAGGTCGGTAGGATGGACGTTCCATATCTCTCGGCAACCAGAGTCAAAATGGCTCAGGATTGTATGTTCCAATACACGAAAAATTACGGCCCGAAGTCCGATGACATCGTGGCTATCAAGAACAAGTCCAACCACCGCGATAATCTCCAAGCCGCCAAGGTCGGGACCAACATACACAATGCTCTGGAAGAGTGGAGAAGACCCCACCCAGAGACCGGTCGAGTCAGGCGTCCACTACTCAAGCAACTTCTGAAATTATACGATGAAGAGACTGCCAAAAACGAAGTCAACTTTGAGGCTTACGAGGATGGCAAAAACATGATTCTCAGATGGTTCGGGCAGAGAGGCTCTGAGAAGTTGAAGGTCCTCCATGTTGAGAGGGCATTCGGGTCTCACAAGGCTCCGCATATCCTCGACAATGGAGTTCCCGTATTCGGGTTCATCGACCTCGTATTCCAGCACGAGGATGGCACCATCGAATTGCTGGATTACAAGACCCAGAGGAAACCCATTCTCCAACTGGAGGCCGACCAGAATGTGCAGGCGGGAATCTACCTCGCCGTTGCGTCTGAGATATGGCCTGACACCCCCCTCCGATTCACCTTCGATTTGACTCGATACGGGACAGTCACGACCGTCTGGACTCCAGAGAAGATTCAGAGGTTCAAGGACTGGCTCAAGGCCAAGTATGACTGGATGGTAGCCACTGACCCAGACGACGCTCCGGCGACGTTAGGAGAGGGTTGTAAGTGGTGTTCCTTCGTCGACCTCTGCCCCACCGCACAGAGGCTAATCCACACTGGCTCTTGGGACTTGGTAGTCCCCGAGGACTTGGACGAGAGAAGCCGAGATGAGCAGTTAGATACGCTCGCCGGAATCAAGGCGGCGAAGTCAATCCTCCAGAAGAAGCAGACCCAGATTGAGAGGATGATTAAGGAAGAGTGGTTTGAGGACAATACCACTGATGACCGCATGGAGACCGAGAACTGGACAGTCGGTTTCACAGACCGAAAGAGAACCGAGTTCATACCATCACAAGTGCAGAGGATAGTCGACCCCGGAGTCTTCGGCCAGATGGTCAGCCTGAGCAAAGCATCGGTCGACCGTGTGCTACCAATACTACCAGACACCGTGGCCCAAGAGGTCAAAGATTCCGCAATAGTCAAACCCTATCGGACACTGACTGTTAGACGGAAATCCGATGTCAAGTGACGATGAACCTCGTGAAGTGCCTTCATCTAAGTATGGTTCACGCCGTTTTGGACGCATGGGAAAGACCGATGGTCGCAACGTGAAGAGACTCTGGAAAGCCATGGTTTCAGCCGGGGCGATATACCCAGACGGCAAATCTCTGACCACTGGTGAGATAGTCGATTTAGATAACCAGCCATTTGAGATTCATCGGCTGACAAATCATCTGGCAAAGAAGCCACATCTCTTCGTCAACATGGGGACAACAAGGGTTGCCGGACTGGATGGGAGAACCAAGTATCCGCAGAAACTCTGGCTGGCCCGACCGGATGCTTACGACTGACTGACCGACGTCGGTAGGACGAGTTTCCAGAAAAGTCACCGGTGACGAAAAAATTCGTTCACGGCAAACGCCCACCACCAATTGATAACGGTGGGAGTCACAGGGTAGTTTCATGATGACTCCGAATAGTCAGGTTTCTCGTAGTGTTCAACTCAGAGTCAAAGCATCATCTCTGGCGAAGCAACTCAGGAGAGTCTGTCTGGATACCCCACCACAACCAGTGAGGGTCCTCTTCACGACTGCGGGAATGAGCGTCTGGACCCACGACTTAGCCAAGACGATGCACATCTTTGTCACCGATGCACCTCTGGAAGAATACAAGGTCAAGGAGCCTTGTGTCATACTGGTGAATCCAAAGGAGTTCGCCGACTTGTTATCCACTAAATTCAGGGACTCCCAGATACAAATCCAGACCAAGGCAAACCAACCAATCATGGTGTTCGACAAGCAGTCGAACCAAGCCCAATATTATCCTGCTGACGAGGACGATTGTGCCATGGTTCCAGACCGATGGCAGATGCCTGACAGTGATGCCCAACCGGGATGGAAAACCATCCCCCAGATGGGTGGGGAAACCTGCACAATGAGGGCAGAAGTATCCCGGTCAGAACTGGTCAAGGCAGTCGTCGATATGCAGGTCGCCAATGCCCCATACTGCGAGTTCCATTTTACCAAACCAACGACCGCAACCTCTGGTCATTGGGGAGCCAAAACCAACCGGTCTCAATCGAGGCTGAACTGCAAAGTCGAACCTACTGGAGTGTCTCAGAAGGTCGGCCTTACCGAGACTCTGAGTCGGGTATTGTCGATTGCATCTGGAGACGACTTCGTAATCCACAAGCACGAGAAGACGCCCTTCGTCATCATCGACTGTGGAGACATGACCGCAGTAGTGGCAGAGACAAAAAAGGAGGCGTAAAGAATGTATGACCCAAACAAGAGATTCAACATAGAAGAAGCAGAAGGAGCATTAGGCATGGAAGAAGAGGACAAATCGTTCCTCCGAATGATGGTCAGTATCGACCTTCTCTGCGCCCATGCAGGCATCACCGACGAGGAAATCAAACTGGCTTACGAGCAGAAACTCAAAGCCCATCTGAGGGAAGCGGCAGACGCTTTGAAAAAACTGGCAGAAGATTAGGTGAGTCGATGTTGTTCAGCATCGAAGACTTAGATGAGATGTGTCGTCATTTCGGATTCGACCAGTTCCCCAGAGCGATAGGAAACCCGAGGCAGAACTTCATCTTCGCAACCGAGCAGGCATACTCATCCTTCCGTGAATGGAATGGGTTCCACCCATGCTTCATCAGCACCGCTGGGTATGACAACCTCGTCTATGAGGTAGGTGGAAAGCAGACTCCATTAGCCATCAATCACACACTGACATTCTTCGATTTCGACCACGAGACCAAACCAGAGAATGCCTTTGCAGATGCCCAGAGATTGTCGGCTTTCCTGACTGACATGGACATCGCCCATTGGGTCCAATATTCCGGGTCCAAGGGCTACCATCTGTTCATCGTCCACTCCCCTACCAGATTCAAGTTCGACTACCGCGATGGGTCCAGTGAGGCCCTCAAGCAAATACTCCAACAGACCCAAGACCACCTACGGCGGAGCCTCGGCCTGAACACATTGGATGAGCAGACAACTGGCGACCCCAAGAGGCTCTGTCGATTTCCATTCACCAAGCACGTTAATCGGATGGGGGAGATGAGTGGTCGACACGCACTTCCGATTCCAACTTCCAAGTTGTCCTCACTTTCCCACGACGAGATTGTAGGACGAGCCTACCGACCTCGGTATTTACTTCCAGAGATTTCTGGAAGAAAAATTTCGCTCAAGGATTTCATCGACGAGTTGGGGGTTGCACTTCACAAACCAGAAGACCAGATTCGACCAATCGTGAATGCCGATTTCGACTTCGATAAAACTGGCTCCGAGACCACGAGATACCTCGGTGCCTTGAACCACCGTTGCATGGGTGTCGTCAATGAACTCAAGAGAATGAATCCACCCCATACTTCGCGGGTCTACGCCGCTCTGTTTGCCAAGACTCTGGGAATGACAATGGAAGCCTTTGAGGCAATCTGGATGGAGATGGGAACCAAGGTCGGATACGTTGACTTACACAACACGGATTACCGTAGATACCAGATGTCTACCCTCTTCGATGACCCACGCTACCACACGTTCCCAAACTGCTCTACACTCAAGGCCAAGGGCTGTTGTGTGGGTGAGATATGCCCCAGATTCAAGGACATGAAACAAGACGATTATCAACCCAAGCGACGGGTCAGAAAGTGGACGCAACCAGATGCCACCAAGCAACCGAACAACGAGGTATGCTAAACTCGTTCAAGACCCCGACGCCCTTGAGGATTTTATCGAGCAGGCCAGCCTCGGACAGACACTCGGATTACTGAGGTTCGTCACTGGTCAGAAGCCGCCATGGGTCGAGGTTGCAGAGTCCGTGAGTGGGGTCGATGACGCTCTGGTTCGGAGGCTCAAGGACAAGGTCTCAGAAGAGATGTTGGGCAGGCATAGAGTGGTCGACCACAGGGAGCATTACACCATGCTTTCTTACCTCGGCGACTTGGGATTTGAGGTAGTCCACTTACCCACTGGGAGAGGCGACATCGCATCGACCAGAGTCAGCATCGAGAGAAAGGAGGACGACCTCATCCCATCTCTGTTTGACGACCGCCGTCTGAGGCAGTTGGGAGCGATGCGAGAAGAGGCCGAGTTCTCCTACCTCATCGTGACGAAATCCTATGGTCAAATCAAGGCTGGGCTGAGAGAGAGAAAACTGAGCGAGCGGACGTTCGTCTCCTTCATCGCATCTCTATGTGCCGTCGGCTACCCGCCGATATTCATCGACGACAGATACGATGCCTCTCTACTCATGGCTAAGATTGTCGACAAGATAGAAGACGACCGACCTCGACTCTATGTTCCCAGACCCAAGGCTCCCGATGCCAACGAGTATCGCAACGCAATCATTGAGGGGCTACCGAACATCGGTCCCAAGACCCGTAGGAAAATCACCAAGCGATTCTCGACCATCAAGGAACTCTGCGATGCCACCCCGGAAGAGATTGCGACCATCGAGGGAATCGGAAAAACCACCGCCGAAAAAATCGTGGAAGTTCTGACGGGTTGCCTACCGACGCCAGTCACCCCTCGGCGCAGGTCAAAATCGGGGAAATGAGGGCAAAAAGCATTGATATTTGGAATACATTGATATAGGGAACGCTTCCCTTGTGGCTCCATGAGCCACAACGGGAGCAACACCCAAACCCGCTTAACTGTCAGTGATGTCGAGAGAAAGATGTACGAGAAGAACACTCCAATCTTCAACAACTCGTGCTGGCACACCGTCGCCAGAGCCATCACCAACTTCCCAATGAAGATGAGAGACCAGATGGTCATGGTCGAGGGGAAGACTCGCCAAGGATTCTACCACGTTTGGATGGAAGTCAACGGCGATGTCATGGACCCACACTACGAAGAGATAGGGTCCGACCCAGTCTCCACTGGTGGACACTGGTGCGATGAGGCCGAGGGTGTTGTCGGTCAGACCTTGAGAGAGGGAAACGTCGCTGAGAAGAGGTGGAAGGGTAGTTCAGTCAAGTTCAGTGCTGACCCCGAAGACCGCCACGAGCAATGGGGACACAGGTGCAACTCTGGGAATGAGGGTTCTTGGATGATGAGACAGGTTGACACCGACAAGTTGGTTCCAGCCGACGAGTGAGCCTTCAAAACGGTGGGGTCAACCTACTAACTCTATGACAGTCCCATTGCTAATTGTCTCCGTGGATTACAGGGAAGAATCGGGAGAACTCCAGACGCTAATCAGAGCCAAGGATTCGGATGGGGTCTCACACACTCTGACCGTGGTGGGATGCGTCCCGAGATTCTGGACCGAGAAAGACCCGGCACTGGTGCCGAACCTACCGACATGGGTAAGGTCGAAGAAAAGCAAAATCACGAACATCACCGAGACTCCGCTCTACGAAGTTCGGGTCGACCTCCCATCTCAGATTGAAGAGATACGAGACTACCTCTATCCGCACTACTCAGCAGATGTCCCTTGGAGGTCTCTGGTCAGGTGGCTCTATGGGTGGACTTCCGTCATCGAAGTGGGGGACGAGGACCTACGCAAATCCACAATTCGCCCAGTCAACATCAAGCCCAGCAAAGTCGAGGCTTCGGAGTTCCAACTGGACTGCCTCTGGTTCGACATTGAGACCGAGGATTCTCTGGACATCGACAACACTCCGGGGAGAGTGGTCAGCATCGCAATCTTAGACAGCGTCACAGGCATCCACGAGATTGGAACCACCGCTCCGACCAGCGAGAGGCGAGTCAAGAAATTCATGTCCTCTCAGGAGGCTCTGGAGTCAATCGTCGAACACACTCAACCCATCCCACCGGTCGATGCCGACAAGGTCGTTCTGGTCAACTTCGACCAGCCGGATGAGGACGAACGCGAGGCATCTCTGCTCTGGTGGTTCAAGCGAAGGGTCGAGGAACTCGACAGGGATTTACTGGGTGGTCAGTTCATCAAGGGATACGACGTTCCCTACCTACGGAACAGATGCAGGAATATGCGACGAGAGATGGCCCATAGACACGCGGGAAGGACTCCTGTGCATCATACCTACCCAAACCTATCCGACACGCTTAGACGGCCTCTATTTGATTCTAAGATTGCATATGCCGAGCAGGTTCAGGGAGCCGCCACTACGACTGGCTCTGGCTCATTGGCTTGGATGGCTGGGAACGAACTCGGATATGGGAAAGTCCCGAGGAATCGAATCACGGATTTGATGGTCAAGGACCCAATGATGCTGGCCGTCTACAACGCATGGGACAATGTCTGTGTCGCTCGGTGCATGGACAAACTGGAACTGGTTCAGTTCTACCAGCAGAAGGCGGCATACAACAACTCCACGATATACAGTGTCCACTCCAACATGATGCTGACGGAGGACATGATGGGACACCTCCTGATGGAGCGGGGAATGGTCATGCCATCTCTGGTTCTGGTCAAGGAGAAACTCTCTGGTCAGATAGAGCAGGGAGGTCATGTCATGGATGCCCCGGTCGGTGTGTATGAGAACGCCATGGAACTGGACAATTCGATGGAGTATCCTGCCTGTCAAATCTCAGGCAATTTCAGCCCCGATACCATCGTCAGGGAGTCAGACTACCCAGATGGGTTTCCATGGCCTGTGAGCATCACTCCCGGCGGCAGAACGTATCGTCTGGACAGGGTGGGCATCATGCCATCTGTGTTGAGGCATCTGGCCTCGGAGAGAAAGCGAACCCAAGGTGAGATGCGAGAGGCATACGAGCGTGATGACAAATCCACAGGAGACAACCTCAATCGGAAGCAGAGGGTGATGAAGGAGGCAATGAACTCGTGGTATGGGGTGTTAGGCTCAGGTTCCACGGAGAAGACTCGCAACCGCCCATTCAGATTGGCGAATCCAGACATCGGTTCCGACATCACCGAAGTTGCCCGGAACCACAACCAGTGGAACAAGGAGCGAATCGAAAACTCAACTCTCTGGTATGCCCCAACCGGCGTCGGTATGTTAGAGACACCGGGAGCCGTGGAACTTCGGTTCGTCGTCATCGGTCAGGACACCGACTCATGCAAAGTCGCAATCGAGAATCACGACGAGGCCAGAGATGCAGTTCGACCATTTACTGAGGACGATGTCAGGTCCATCGGGACAATCCTGTGCAAAGACCTCAACGACTCCTACGATGACTTCGCTAAGGCCACTCTCAACGTCGACAAGAACGAGTTCTTCTTGGTCAAGCCAGATGCCTACTATCGCCGGTTCTTCTCATGGGGAGTCAAGAAGCGATACGCCTACCTGACCTTCTCTGGTGACTATGGATTCAGGGGCGTCGAGATACGGAGGTCATCCGTCCCCAAGGTGGTGAAGGATGCCCAACGCAGACTCTTCGATGCCATCCTGAATGGAGCCGATGGGAGGGAGGTCAACCGAGTTCTGTTGACTATCAGGGACGACCTACTGGACGAGAGCCAGACGCCGCCCATGGACTTCGGTCAACCACTGGGTCTCAAGAAGCCCGGAACTTACCAGCACAAATCTGCGATGTGGTCGAACCAGAACCTCGGAACCGAGTTCGACATCGGTGATAAGCCAGTCCTGTATTTAGCATCCAGTTCTGATTCTATCCTGCCTCCCAATCGAGTGGTGGCAATCCCATGGGGAGAGACCCCCGAGTCGTATGGCATTGGCGTCAACAGGGAGGCTTCATTCAACAAGCACTTCATCGAGTCCCAGTCTTGGACCGGCATCCTCTCCGCAATGGGGACCTCTTGGGAATCCGCAATATCCGGCATGACCCAGACGACTTTGGATGCGTGGTTCACATGAGAGATGTGACCCGGCGGACTCGGGTGTATAGATTGCTCAGGGATACCGGTCTCAGTCATCATCAGACCAAGCACCTCATCGAGACTCATCTCCAGCACCTCGGCGATTGGAAGAACGTCCTCTATCGGAATCTCCAGAAGGAGAGGGAGGTATGGCGTAGACCTGCTGAGATAGTGTCCGCCCTCTGCATGAGGGAAGACCCCAAGATGGCAGGCGAGTCAATCTACCGACAATGCTGGGGAGAGGGCGACGAACCAGAGGCACCGTTCGTCTGTGCCGCCTTGTCTGCCCAACTCGTTGCGGATGCTTACGGATTCACCATCGCCCAGAAGAGAATACTATGGAAGCCAATCGAGAGGATTCTATCCTACGAGAAGAGGACCGCTGATGTCGCTTGGGTGGATAGAATGCTACATTCCTACCTGCGAATCAAAGGAGGATTGTAAAGTCTGACTACTCAACACTGACTATCCGATGGGTATATATGGGGACCCCACCCCTCGTCAGACCAGCGCAGACAGGCGCGACAACAAAACAGGAGAGAAAAAGATATGACAAACGCAATGGAACAAGCAATGAAAGACGCGGTCTCAATGGCCGGAGGCAGGATTGACAGAGAGAAATTCTTCATCTCTGTTCAGGACATCCGAGCGCAGGATGGACAAAAGGTGAACATGGAGTCAATCAGGTCGAACACGATGAAGGGCTTCCGATTGGAAGGAGCAGGACTGACCAGAGTTCAGATACCACAACTCGGTATTGACGAAATCTGGGACACAGAGACGGCAGAGAACTACCTATCTGGACAGGGTTCTGGAATGACAGCAACCTTCGCTGGCACTGACGGACTCAGCACATTCACCGCTGACTACGGCACGACCCAAGATGTATGGTTCGGCATTCAGCGAAGGCAGGCCAGCGACTACCCAGATGCAGTTGCGGCTCTAATCCCAACCGAGTCTACCGGATACATCGAGCAGAACGGCGAGTTGTTCAAGTCGGCTATCGCCTTCACCGAGAAAATGGCTGTGATGTCCGAGGGACCAACCGGATGCGGAAAGACCATGGCAATCAAGGAATTCTGCTACCAGACTGGCCTACCACTTTACCGAGTCAACTGCCGTGACGGCATCGACTGGGAAGACTTGGTCGGATACATGACTGCTGACGCTGACGGCGGCACCCAGTTCATCGACGGTATGCTAACTCGTGCAGTTCGCTACGGCGGCATCTTCTACGCTGACGAGTTCAACTACGCTCGCCCAGCAGTCATGGGCGGACTGAACATGGTCATGGACTCCAAGGTCCTTGAGTTGCCTCAGACCGGCGAGGTCATCGTGGCTCACCCAGACTTCCGTGTGATGTCTTCGTTCAACCCCGGCTACGCTGGCACCAACGAGATAAACGCGGCAACCAGAAGCCGCTTCAAGGTCAGCCTCGTATTCGGCTACCTTGGTGCAGACCTTGAGACTCAGGTCATCCAGTCCCAGTCCGGTGTGGCAGAGGCAACCATCGCCTCCGAACTCGTGGCCTTCGCTAACAGGGTCAGGGACCTCAAGGCTTCCCACGCCATCGAGACCGACCTATCCACCAGAAACCTCGTGGCTACGATGACGCTTCTAAAGCACTTCAACATCACCGAGGCCATGGAGATGGCACTACTGGCTCAGTTCGGCGAGGACGAGCAGGACGAGGTCAGGGCAGTAGCCAAGCACTCCCTAACCAACTTCTCGTGAGCGAGGAAACAAGAACTACGAAAAGCCCGTCGGGGGAAACTCCGGCGAGGCGGTATCACACTCAACCGGGGACTTCTCCGGGGGTGGTGCTGAGAGGTCCCCGGTCTCTCCTGTCACGCCACCCCCACCTAACTCTTCAAGACGGTGGGCATCTCTGACTTAGTTCATGAGCAACGAGAATGATGCAACCATAACTGAACTTCTGATTGGATTCGGGAAGAGGCTCGACGAACTTCTGATGCGAGTCGAGACCTTGGAAGAAATCCTCCGGGCGAACCAAATCGAACCGGTCCACATACCGACGCCGGTCGGCCAGACAAACCTGAACACATTCGTTCCAACTGGCGACACTGACTTCCCAAGATTGTGAGTCGGATGCTCATCGGAATCAAGAGTCGAATAGAGCCGTTTAGAGCGTGGCTTTTGTCTTGGGGGTCTGATACCCCACCCGACACCAATCCATGCTCTCTGTGCGGCCCCAGTGGGGTCGGAAAGACCACCATCGCTGTGAGGGTCTCCCCAGACTTGGGATTCCATCCAGAAATCTACTCTGGTGATGGTCTGAATTCGTTCCTCGACATGGTCAGGCTACCGACGATGCTCGGGCGGCGGAGGCTCGCCATAATCGACGATGCACAACTCCTGTCCAAGAAGGAATGGAAGGTGGTCGAATCAGAGGTCAAGTCCAAGCAGATTCCAATCCTACTGACGGTCGAAGATGCCAAGCAGATTCCATGGTCGATTCGTCGTCAGACTCTCAGGGTCGACATCCCATTGCCAACCCAATCCCAACTGGTCAAGTTTCTCAGGAATCAGGATTCGGATTCGGACTCCAACATCGAGGCCATTGCCACAGCATCTCCGACATGGCGTCAGGCTGAACTCAACCTCCTGACAACTCCACCGGATTCCGAGTCAGACCTACCGGTGTCGGTAAGGTCAGAAACCGAACTGAGTCTGATTGGTTTGCTCAGTTTCGCCGAGTTCAACAATGCCGACCCCGAGGCAGTCGGGGCTGGAATCGTTCTGCATTCCCATGGATGGGAAATACCGGGCATGACTAAGTTGGTGCAGGACTACGTCGAGACCATCCAAACTCAGTCTCAGGACCGGGTTCCATATCGCAATCGACCCCTACGGGGAAGCACTCGACGAATCTGACTACTCGACACTGAATATCCGATGGGTATATAGGTGGCACCTCACCTCATAGGGTCGATGACAACCACCGCGAACACCCAAACCGCACCTTCCAAGCAGTTCGTCAAGAGAGCAACTGCCGGTTCTTTCACCAGAGTTGCCAAGGTTATGTCCGGCGAACTACACGGCTTCGGAGCCAACGTCGAGAGAGTAGTGCTGGACCCCTACGGGAAAGCCTGCACCGACGGGAAGACCATCTACGTCCCAGCAGAACTTCACGACGACCCACGATACAACAGAGTGATGCAGGAGGCAATCCTCGCTCACGAGTGCGCTCACCACCGATACACAGACTTCGTCGACTGGAACAACCTTGTAGTCGAGAAAATCAAGAGAGGCCAAGAGGACTCCCTTCTGCACAAGATGACCAATATGCTGGAGGACGCCAGAATCAACCACCTCTTCGGACAGGACTGGCCCGGTTCCAAGAAGATGATGGACTTCACTCACGAGGTCTTCATGGCCCAGCACCAAGAGGCAACCACCGACGCTTCCCCAGCAGGACAGCAGGCAATGGTCGCCATGATGTCCGAGTGCATCGCTGGTCAGGGCCACTGGTTCTCCACACCCAAGGTGGTCGACTTCATGAACGAGGTCAGGCCAACTCTACTCAACGCCATCAAGCAGACCGACACCCGCTCGGTCATCGTTCAGGCTCGCAGACTCGTCAAGATGTTCAGGGCGGCTTTCAGCGACGACCCAGAGGCAGGCGACGAGGACTTCTCCGGCACCAGCGACGACGACCTCGACCACTCCGACATCAAGAGGGCTTCCGAGGCACAGCAGGCTCAGGGTCGCAACCCAGAGGAAGCAGGCAGGGAGAGGTTCCAAGACATGAAGCAACCAACCCCTCCCCAGCCTCAGAACTCCGACGAGAACGGCGACGACGACTCTGGCGACTCCACGGCTACCGGCGACGAGTCCTCAAGCGAGGACGGCGACGAGTCCGGTGCTGGCAACAACTCCGAGGGAGACGACGCAGATGGAGAGGACACCCAGTCCACCAGCGGCGAGGTCGGCGACGACTCGACCGAGACCTCCGAGGGTGGCGACTCCGGCGAGTCCGGTGACAGCGAGTCCGGTGACGCAACCGAGTCCGGTAGCGAGTCCAGCGACGGCGACTCCAACGAGTCCGGTGACTCCGGCGATGCAACCGACGGCGAGCAGACTCAGGGTGGCGACAGCGGCATCGACGGCCTCTCCGGCAAGTCCACTGACGGCCACGACTTTGAAGAGACATGGTCGGACCTCTTGGAAGATGCAATCGACGCACTTGACCAAGACACCCAGAGTGCATTCGACTTGGAGCATGACTTCAACGGCGAACTCTCAGACTCCACCGACAGGGTCGACGAGGTCAAGACCAAGTCCGTCTGCGGCGACCACGACATCTCAGTCATCGCTGGTGTCAAGGAGTTCCAGAACAAGTACGAGGACCTCAACAAGTACGCCGACCACTACGCCAACGTGGCTCGTGCTGGACGCGGAGCCATCCGCGCAATCAGCAAGGAAATCACCCGCAGGCTCAAGGGGTCCGACCCTCGCTACGAGAGCGGCTTCAAGTCTGGCAGGCTCAACACCAAGCAGGTCTACAAGTTCTCCAACTCTGGCTTCGACGCCAGCAGGGCTTACATGAAGAAGGCTAACCCAGTCGACCTCAAGGCTTCCGCCATCGTCCTCATCGACGCCTCTGGCTCCATGGGTCGCGGCGAGGGTTCCCCAGCGGCCCACGCGGCAAACGCGGCAGTCGTCTACTCAGAGGTCTTCCAAGCCCTCGGAATAGACTACGAGATAATCGACTTCTGCACAGGCTACGACAGCGGCTCCAGCCTAAGAGTCAGAAAGGCATTCGGCTCCAACCCAACCCGCATGGAGAGGGCCTGCGTAGCCATGCCCTCCAGCGGCGGACGCAACGCTGACGGACACGTTGTCAACTGGGCATTGGAGAGGCTCAACTCCCGCGACGGAAACAGGCTCCTTGTGGTCATCTCCGACGGCGCACCTTCCGGCCACTCCCCAGAGGGAATGACCTCCAGCGAACACCTACTCCATGTGACCACCAACGCTGACAAAATCTGCTCTGGTGTCGGCCTCATCGGCATAGGGATAGCCGGACAGGACACCAGCCCCTTCTACCCTAACGCAGTCAAAGTCACTAACCTTTCAACCATGGCTCAGGAGACCCTACCTACTCTCCGCAGAGTCATCAAGAAGATGATACCAAAGAGGGGATGAATGAATGGATGAAACAAACAACGAACGATTACTACGACATCTATGTGCCACAGGCACCGGGACTTGGGCTGGCTGGACGGAGCCACTCGACATCAATGTGATGAAGGAATTCAGATTGTCTGCATTAGTGGCGGACATCACCGACGGTCTACATGGCTCAGACACTTCTCTGAATCGTGATGTGGCTAAGGACATCGTTGGTGTGATTCACGAGGACCTCCACGCCAAGCATCCAATCTTCACAACCGATGTCGGTAGCGACTGGTTGGGAGATGGTCAGAAAAAACACCGGAAGTTCATCCGGGTAGCAAGTCAGAAAATCGCCTCGTACTGGAACACCCGAGCCAGATGGAGAGAAGAGATACAACTCATTCCAAACCTCGGTAAGAAGTATGGGACAGTCAGTGTCTTAGATGGACTACCATCGGCCATGTGGTTCCCAGATGATAACTGGAGACCCGGCGGCATCTTTGATTATCAGATGGTTGATGACTACCAGATACAGGAGTGTTTCAGAGTCCTTCACTACGACGAAGATGCTGGCACCTACATCGTCCAGTCTTCGGGCAAAGACCACCATGGCGTCAGGGGCCACGAACCAATACTCGCCATAGCATACACTGGTCCTTTGTTTGTCATCAGCGAGTCGATGGTTCACAATAGTCTACGCTCCCTCTTCGATGGTAAGCCAGACCCCGGCACCAAGGGAAGCCCATTGGCCTTTGGAGACTACATCGTTCTGAGTGGTATTACTCCCGAAGGCCAATACACGGAACCAACCCCAGTGAGGGGAGTCCACGCTGAGAACGGACTCTATGACTTAGTCATCAACAGTGGACCTTGGAAGCAATTTGATTGCCATATGGTTGGGGTCCGAACCGAGAAGACTCGGTTCAAGCATTTCCCCGAGGAAAACTTCGGCGATGGTGCGCCTCGACGGGCGTATGGTCTGGGTGAGTTGCTCGCACTAAGCGTCGGTGTCAACCGGCTCCACTCGGTAATCACAATCGCTTCTGATTCACAGATTCCAGTCAACCCAGACAAGCCCGATTGGATTGACACCGCACTCGACCACCGGGAGAACAAGACTGTCGACCTTCGACCCACGCCGGTAGGCGGAAAGTCTGACATCATCCGTTGCCAGAACTGCAACGGTCGAGTCTTCATCTACACCGAGAGTTCCGGGGAACCGGGATTCGCCAGATGCCCACATTGTAGAGACAACGACGGCCTTCAATTTCCCCAACTGCTAAATGCCACCGTGACGGCGAAGGAAACCCCAGTTGAGGGGGAGGATGAATAATATGGCAAAGAGAATACCAAAGACACTGAGGAAAGCAATCGTAAGGTCACTCTACACGAGTGATTCGGCAATACCAACCGAGACAATATCGGCTCGCGTCAATGACGACCCACGGACCCCAGCCAGCATGAGAACGACACCCAAGCAGGTGGCTTACATTCTCAACATCATGCAACGCCAAACTCCCGATGTCATAGTCGAGGTAATCAGGACTCTCAATGGGAAGTCGAGGCATGGCAACACCAGATACAGAAAGAACTTCACAGTCAACAAATACCTGAGCCTCGCCGAAGCCGAGGACACAGTCGCCTCAGTCAAGGAGAAGCCGAAGGGTGAGACTTCCATCCTTCTCTCCGAGAGTGCCATGAGATACATCCATGACAAGAGGGAGCAGGGTGTCTCAGCAGGTCAAGCCGTGACCAATCTCATCCTCGCTGACATCGAGGCGAATGGGATGCCCAACAAGGATACATCACCACACCTTCTGAACGAAGCCAACCACGACCTCAAGTCGGTGACGCTCCATTCCCTACCCTTCTCGGTAGTCCACTACCTCAAGACTTGGAGGGAACTCCACGGAATATCCGCTGGAAGAGTCGTGGAGGACTTGATTCTCATCGACCTTTCGCTATCTGACTAAAAATTAGCCAATAGAAGCCCGTAGAACGCACGTTTTGTTCTGGGGCTACTGGGAGACCCCCGGAGCAAACAACGCGCTCTATGGCCCCTTCTAACGTCTAATTTCGATAAAATCTCATGTGGACCCCCCTTGGGTTTCCAAACCAACCCAGAATTTAGCAGATGACTGCAATTGTCAATAGCCGGATGAGTCACCCTATGCTCGATGGTGACTCTGGTCTGGTCCGTTGAAGCCGGGATTCTGGTAGGCAGGGACGAATCTGGGGTTGAACTAATCAAGGTCAAGACCGGGGGTAGCCATTGGGATTTTCACTTCACCGAAATCGGGGGCAACGGGAGAGTGAGGGTTGGGGCGGGATGCAACTACAACCCACTCGGTTTGATACAGGATATGTTCCAACAGGTAGTGTTAGACGAATCGGTTGCTCCACCAATCGGCGATGTCTATTTCGATGAGAGAATCGAGATGACGGATGACTTCGTCAAGGAGTGGGAGTAGTGCGGAGGTCGACATGGATGATGATTAAGGTGGCATTGATTTCTCTGGGTTCTCTGGTTGCGATTATCGGTAGTGTATTTTTCTTGGAGGAAGGCTTCTGATTTCTTGGGTGTATAAGTCTGGGAACACCACTCATCTGGTTGGCTATGACCGGTCGATGAGGAAGATTGCAGACTTGGTAGAGACTGAGAATGATTGGGTCCTAACACTCCATGGAAAGGTGTTCAGAGTCAAGGGGAATGGATGTGCCGACCCACTCACATACATTGAGAGAATCATCGCTCCCCCAGTGCAGAGAAGATTGTATCATCCACGCAGACAGTTTCTCCAATACCAAGCACCGAGCGGACGGTCGTGGGAAGTCTGGTCTCACTGACCGACGTCGGTAGTCCTCCGCCACCGTCAAGAACCACCGGTCAACACAGTTTCCCTAACGTCGAGGCCACGCCATGCCACTAACCCCAAACGAGAACTTGATTTTCGCAACTCAGAGTCAGAGAATCTCCGTCACTCCCGACTCTGAGCAACTCATCAAAGACACCACCACCCAAGGTGTCTTCGTCGGTGATGGAACTACCGCAGGTGGTAGGGCGATTGACACAAGGGTAAGTGAGACTGTCACTGGGACCTACACTCTGGATAGAGGTGACGAGGCCAAGGTGCTTCACTTCAATTCGTCATCGGCATTCACAGTCACTCTGCCAACCAACGCTGATGTCCCATTCCCAGTGGGACTGACCAGAATACCATTCCTGAACATCGGAGCAGGAGTGGTCAGCATATCGGCGTCGGTAGGCGTGACTCTCTCATCTTCCGTCACCACCATCGACGAGGGTGAATCAGGATACATTGTCAAACTCAACACCGATGAATGGTTTGTCACCAAGGGCAATCGCCCAGATTCTCAATCTCTGGCTGGACTCACTGATGTCCAACTGACGTCGGTAGCCAATGGTCAGGCTTTGATGTACGATTCCTCGACCGGAAAATGGGAAAACCAAACCATAAGCACGACAGACACGACTTACGATTTGAGCATCCCAACGGACACGACCAAGATTAGGTTGACTGGGTCGGATGGAACTACCGATGACATCACCGTCACCGCTGGGACTGGAATCACAGTCACCAGAACATCTGGAACTGAGTTGACTATCGCTTCAACGGCATCGGACACCACATACGCTTTAGGCTCATCAGCGGCAGGTAGCAATGCCACAATCGACCTCACTGATAGCGTCGGTGGCTCGACATCAGTGACCCTTGCCGCTGGCACTAACATGAGCATCTCCGAGACGGCCAGCACAATCACTCTGACCTCTGACAAATACACTGACGCAGAGGCAGTCCAAGCAATCGAGTCGGAAGCAGTCTTGGACCTCACTGGAGAGATGTCGTTAGCAGGTGACTTCACGGTCGATACATCGACGCTCAAAGTCGACACTCTGAACAACCGAGTGGGTGTTCTCAACACCTCTCCTGAAACTGCTCTTGATGTTGGTGGAACGATACGCCAAGACGGGGCTACGACTGGCATAGTCTATGCTAATGCAGATGGGGACTTGTTAGGTGGCCGGTCGATTGCAGGTGGCACTGGAATCACAGTGACCAACGCCAACGGCGTAGCAGGTAATCCAACCATCTCGACGACCATCACCCAATACACAGATGCTCTGGCTGTTTCGGCAGTCGAGGCGGAGTCCACACTGGCACTCACCGGGGCAGTCACCATTGCTTCCACTTTAGGCGTCACTGGAGCCACGACTTTGGGGTCGACTGTGGGTATCACAGGGGCGACCTCAATCGGGTCCACATTGGGCGTCACAGGCAACACCACGGTCGGTGGGACCATGGGCGTCACTGGAGCAACAACCCTATCGGATGCCCTCACTGTATCCGGGGCCACAACCCTATCAGGTGGAGCAACCATCTCTGGGGACCTCACAGTAGACACAAGCACCATGAAGATAGACTCAACCAACAACCGAGTTGGGATAGTCCAGTCGAGTCCAGCATACCCACTGGATGTCACAGGAGATGTGAACTTCACAGGCACCCTCAGAAAGAGCGGAACGGCCTTCGCACTCACTGACCTCGGAGATACCAACATCAGTAGTCCAACCAACGCTCAGGTCCTACAATACAACTCGACATCTGGGAAGTGGGAAGCAGGAGACGATGTCGACACCGACACGACCTATTCGATAGCCGTCCCAGATTCTACAACCAAGGTCAGATTGACTGGCTCGGATTCCAGCACAAGCGACATCACACTCACTGGTGGAACGAACGTCACAGTCACTCGCTCATCGGCTACCGAACTCAGCATATCTTCGGTGGCTGGATTCAGTCGATATACTGACGCCGAGGCAGTCTCGGCAGTCGAGGCATCTGACCTCACATTCAGTGGGACAGTCGACTTGGCTGATGGCCTGACGGTGGGTAGTGGAACTCCCAAGGACATGGTAGTGGATGTCACGAACAGTCGAACTGGAATCAACGTAGATTCTCCGACGGAAGCACTGGACGTTCTGGGTAATTTCCAACTGAGTGGCAACGCAGTAATCGGTGGGAATCTAACAGTCAATGGAACCACGACGACAGTCAACACTCAGACCCTCTCGGTGGAAGACCCAATCATACTTCTGTCCAAGGACAACGCGGCTAACTCAGTCGACATAGGATTCGTCGGAAAGTATGTCGACACCAATACCTACTACACTGGTCTGGTCCGAGATTCCAGTGCTGGGAAGTTCAGATTATTCACGACCACGGAGGACCTCTCAACTGCGACCGTCGTCGACCCAACCAATGCTGGATATGCCAACTCAAGTCTGGTCATCAACGACTTGGAGGCACAGGCAATTACGGGAACCACATTTACAGGCTCAGGGGCTATCTCTGGTGCGTCCATTTCAGTCACAGGTGATGCAAGTGCCGGAGGGGCATTGACGGTCACAGGAGACGCCTCTGCGGGTGGAAATCTATCAGTGACAGGAACGGCTACCGTCGGTGGTGGTGCAACATTCGATTCGACAACTCTGGTCGTGGATGCAACCAACAACCGAATTGGGTTCGGAACGGCTTCACCCACAGTTGACATCGACGGCACTGGGAAGACATTGATTGTCGGCCAAGTCCAGATTGGGGATGTCGGCGAGAGGATAGGGCGACCAGTCGATAACGAGTTGGCTATCTTCACTGGCGGAACCGAGAGGATGCGATTCGACGACTCTGGGAACGTCGGGATAGGGACCGACCCGACAGTAGCCCTCGATGTCGCTGGAGCCATCAAGCAGACCTCTGTGACATCCAAGGTAATCATCGCGGATGCTGATGGTGACTTGGTCGGTGTCACCGACGGTTCCAGTGGGCAGATGCTAACCACGGATGGCTCTGGTGGATACTCATTCACCACCGCTACTGGGACCTACACAGACTCGATGGCGATTGCCGCAGTCGAGGGTGAATCCACTCTGGCTCTGACAGGAGCAGTCACCATGGCCTCGACCCTTGGTGTGACTGGTGCAATCACTGGTGCCTCGCTGTCTACAACCGGGGACATCTCAGGAGCCGCTCTTACCGGCGTCGGTAGTCTGACTCTGACTCATGCTGGCACAGATTTGTTCGCTGACATCATCGGCCCAGTCAACAGGAACCTCAGATTCAAACTCCGAGACAATGGGGATGCGGATGCTTTCCAATTCTTCAACACCGCTAACACTGAACTAATGACACTCCAGAGAACTGGGCATCTGGGAATCGGAGTGACCGACCCATCCTACCATGTCGATGCTGGTGGTGACATCAACTTCACAGGGACTCTCAGAAAGAGTGGGACGGCCTTCGGTCTGGGCGACCTCGGCAACGTGACTCTAACCAGTCCAAGCACCAACGACAGGCTCGTCTGGAACGGGTCTGCTTGGGTCAATCAAGCGAGGCCAGCGGACAATAACACGACCTACACATACGCAGTTCCAGATTCAACTACCAAACTGAGATTGACTGGTTCCGACTCAACTACCAACGACATCAATGTCACAGGTGGAACCAACGTCACTGTCACCAGAGTCTCTGGCTCTGAGTTGAGCATCGCATCGACCGACACCGACACGACCTACTCCCTATCTTCTGGAACCTCCGGCTCCAACGCGACCATTGACCTGACTGCGGGTGGGTCGGGAAGTGGAACGTCCACAGTGACTCTCGCTGGAGCCGGGGCGACCTCCATCTCCGAGACTGGTGACACAATCACCATCACCTCATCTGACACGACATACGACCTAACTGTCCCCGCGTCAACGACGGCCATCAGACTAACCGATGGCACCAACGACGATGACATCACCATAGCAGGTGGCGGGGACACCACAGTCACTCGTACCTCCGCCACTCAACTGACGGTCTCGACCACCAAATACACAGATGCGGAGGCAGTCTCAGCCGTGGAGGGTGAAGGGACTCTCAACCTATCTGGAATAACCTCAGTCGCATCCGACTTCAAGGTCGATACCGACACTCTGTTTGTTGACGTTTCCACGGACAGGGTCGGCATCAACGACGCCACTCCATCATACTCCCTTGATGTGACTGGCACCGGTAGGATAACCAGCGAGTTGATGGGTCAGTCCACACAAGGATTCACCCCCAACACATACAAACTCGGAAACGTCGGTTCTGGAACTGATGCGGATTGGTTCAAGGTAGCCACATGGACGACTGTGAACCCCGAACAATACGACTCATTCCAAGCCCACATCAGAGTCAATGGACGAGGCAACTTCCCAGTGTATTACGACCTCGTGGTCAGGGGTGGATTCAACACCACCGCGAGTGGTGGTTGGTTCTACAAACAATGCGACCTTTACACACCGCAGGGCATATCCAACGACGACACATTCAGAGTGATATTCAATGCAGGTGACGACAGTGGTAGCGGGGCCGCTCCAGCCGCCTCTCTGTATTATCGGAGAGGTGGGGGTTCACCCGGCTCCGATTGGGATGATAGAATATTCACGTTCGTCTCTCATGCGAGGACAGGTGGGACGACATTCACCTACCAGAATACCAACGTGGGAGAAACCACCCCCGCGACAGATGGTCACAGCAACTCTGCGGCAGTCGATGTGACTGTGAAGAAGTTCCTCAATGACACCGACGCATTCACGTTCAACAATAACTTGACCATCTCTGGAACCAAGAAACTCATCGTTGGAGATTCTGAAATCTGGGACGATGGGGCGAATATGAAAATCAGAGGTCAGACCCAGATACAATATCAGACTCTTGGACAGTATGGCGCACATCAATTCTACAACTCACTGGGAACTGCTGGCGATACAGTTCTGACGGCGAGAATCAATTACCTTGGGGACTTCCAGACATTCGACAGCAATGGCGACACACTACTCTACGCAGATAGGTCGACAGCGAGATTGGGTATCAACACCAACGCACCGGGAACACAATTGCACGTTTATCAGGACTCGGCGGACTCGGTCCTCAGAGTCGAGAGAAGCAGTCGGGTTCAACTGGACATCTTGGCGCAGGAGAACAATGGTCTCGTCAGGACGACCAACGACTATCCGCTCTATCTCGGAGCCAACAGCACAACCGTCGCCACGATTACCGGCACCGGTAGGCTGGGCGTGAACACAACCAACCCATCGAAAACCCTCCATGTCAATGGAGCATCTCATCTGGGGGGTACGACTTCATACGCCGAGGTCTCATCCAATGGGAGCATCGAGTTCGTCCACAGTGCAACTGCCCAGACCTACTTGGACTTCAAGGACGATGCCACGGACGACTTCGACTCTCGCATCATCAAGTACGGTGGTAGCCATGCGTCTCAGGCCAACAAGTTGCAGTTGTGGAACAATACGGGTCTGCTGGAACTCAAGACCAACTCGCACGATGTCGTGGTGAACTCGGGAACGGGCATCTTGAAACTCAACATGAATACCGCCACGACTGATACGGGAAGCGTCCTGTCCTTCACCGCTGGGGACAGTGGGGCGACAAGTTCCGAACATTCCTACGCCCAGATTGCAGGGCTTATCGAGACCCCCACAGATACCGAAGAGGATGGCTATCTCAGGTTCTCGACGAGCCTCGATGGCACCATGACGGAATACATGAGATTGGATTCGTCAGGGCGATTGGGAGTGGGTGTGACAGACCCAACATCCAGACTCCATGTATCCAGTGGGTCTGGGTATCTCAAGTTCGATACCAGTGGGTCGGTAGGCTCAATCAAATCAGACTTCAATCTCGACCTCTATGCAGATGACACAGGCAACAACTCGGCATCGTATCAGAACATTCGATTCTTCACCGCCGGGTCAAATGAGAGGATGCGACTTACCGGCGTCGGTAAGTTGGGTATAGGCGAGACCTCCCCGACCTTCCCGCTCCATCTGAAATATGCAGATGGCAGAACCGACCCACAGGGTAGTGGCTCATCATCAGGGGCAGGTGCGATTGGTGCGGACGCCGAAGGCGGCGGGTTGTATATCGAGAACACCTCGACCACAGTCGGAGCATGGTCGGGTGCTACATTCAGAGTTGGAACTGCTGATGCCAGAATCGCCTACAAATCCATAGGAACGAATCAAGGTCAAATGTCCTTTTACTTGGATGCCAATGATTCTCCAAATCAACTAACTCTGGAAGAAGTCCTCAGACTAAAAGGTGGGAACACAGGTAGTGGTCAGACATTCAACAGCGTGGATTTGCCTACCAATGATGCAAGGCTGAGATTGGGTGCTTCGCAACAATTGGAGTTCAAGTTCGATGGCTCCCACACTCGGATAACCCACGATGCGGCAACAGACTCTTGGATGATAATCAAGAACGAGGATGGAGCAGGTATTCAACTCAACATCGGTAGCGACAAGGGCATCGAGATAAACAAGGACAACAACGTCGAGTTATACTACGATGGTGGACTGAGAGTAGAGACTCAATCAACTGGAGCCAAGGTTAGCGGAAGGCTCCATGTCAGTGATGCGGCAGATTCGATTATCGTCGGGGGCGACAACGGTGACGCTGGGATATTCTCCTATGGGAGTGGGCAACTTCTACTCGGAAACGACTACGATGAAGATAGCACTTACGAGGCACTGATAGCAGTCGATGGAGACGGTGGCACATCATCTCTGATTGGACTGTCCAACCACATCTCAATCGAGACCCAGAGAAGCGGGGATGACATCTTCTTCAAGACGGGAACCAACACCACCAACGATGGCAACCTCACGACCCAGATGAAGATTGAGGGTACTGGTGAGATTGACCTCGTCAGTGGCAAGTTGAGAATCGCTGGTTCGGCTGGAGCCGCAGGCCAAGTCCTGAGAATGAACTCGGGTGCGACTGGCATCGAGTGGGGGTCTGTCTCCGCTGGGACCTCGACCACCATCAATAACAACGCTGACAACAGAATCATCACCGGCTCCAACACCGCCAACACACTGGAAGCAGAGTCGGGCTTTACGTTCCTCAATGGTGGTATCTTCAACGTAATCGAAGGTACATCTGGAAACAACACATCTGTCAACGCGACCATGACAATGAGGACGAAGTATGGACCGTCAAGCACCACTCAGACCGCACTCTACATGGAGTCGGATGACTACCGTGGGGCTGGTGTTTTCTACAAGTCAAATGACACTGGCTCGTACACTCCTTGGTTCGCTGGGAGAGGATACGCCAGCACCGCGTTCCACATAGGTTCTCACGCAACTCAATCCGACCGCATCGCCAACTCCCAACTCTCAATTCTCACCAACGGCAACGTCGGGATTAGCGATAGTAGTCCGTCCTACCCAATGTCAATATCCAGTGCATCTGGATTGGCAATCCAGACAAGCAACGCACTCAGGGAGAAGCGAATCTACGCATCCACTGTATCTCCGTATGACATAATGAATTACCATTCCAAGGGAAGCACTGGTGGCTGGTCTGGTCAACACTCCTTCTTGGTTGACAAGAACGGGTCAAGCACATACGAGGCCATGATAATCAGAGATGATGGGAATGGAACGAAACCAGAGGTGATGATTGGTGAGGGATATTCCACGACCAGTGACCCGCCCGGTCTCCTGAACCTCAAGTCCGACAAGGACATACTGATGCACATGGAGAACACTGGCAATCTATGGGTCAGGTTCAGAGTCGACACATCTGGGTCGGACTTCCACATCGACACCAACATCAAGGACTCGGTAATCAAAATAGATGGCGGCGCATCTGATGTCACGTTCAGCGACTCGGTCTTCGTCACGGACAATCTCACGGTCGATGGCAACCTCACAGTCAATGGCACTACGACGACGGTGAACACTGAGACCCTCTCTGTCGAGGACCCTCTGATATTGCTGGCGAACGGGAACACCGCCAACACAGTGGACACTGGGTTCGTTGCCAAATACACAGATACCGACAACTACTGGACTGGGTTGGTCAAGGACTCTGGGTCCGGCACCGCGAGCCGACCTTTGTATCGGTTGTTCACAACTCAAGAGGACCTATCAACTGCCACCACAATCAACACTGGTGCCACTGGGTATGGAGTCGCCGAACTCAACACCGGTCCAATCACTCTGGACTATACTCACGCCACCGCCGCGCCGGGGAACGGGAAAGTCATACTCTCGGCCCATGCTGATGACAACGCCACTCTCAGGATACGCAACGAGCATGGGAACTTGGAGATAGGCCCGAGGAACACCAGCAATATGCACTTCTACACGGACAGGGCGAATTACTTCTTCGACACCAGAGTCGTGGTTGACACTGGGAACATCGCATCCTACAACGAGGACCTCTCGCTCCAGACTGGCTCTACGACGAGGATGACCCTCGATGTCAATGACGGGTTCATCGGAATCAACAACACAAATCCAGCGGCGAGATTGGACATCATCGAGTCTACCGGCGTCGGTAGCACAGCAGGTGACACCAAACTTTTGTCTCGATACAAAATCTCTGGAGGAACTGGAAACCAGATTTACGACAATGTGTATCATGTCAGGAATGGCGATGGGGCTACGGAATGGACAGGTGTGAACTACAAGAGGGGTTGGAGCATCGACACAACGAGTCCAACTGTCGGCTACCAAGGTAGTGGGTCAAGCACTCTGAGGGCATTCCACGAGGTCGACCTACAACTCGGGACCCAATACTTCGGCCACACATCTTCTTACATCCTGACACTGGATGGTCAGAACACTAAGGTTGGTGTCAACTCGGTCGCTCCGACTTCCAGCCTGACCGTCGGCAACTCCGCCACGACGCAGACGCTTTCGCTGGGGCAGAGGGCAACTGGCAATGCCGCTGGCCGAACCATACTCCTTGAGGGTCTTGCCCAGAGTGGGAATGGGGAGGGTTCAGGTCGGTTGTTCTTCACCGAACATAACGGCACCTCTGCGTCTGCTGACAAGTATGGTCTCAGCCTCTACTACGAAGGAAATGGAAGCACCGCACTACCATCTGGATTCAACTCAGGAACGAACAACGCCACATGGGGTATCAAGCGACACGACAACTCCGTCAACGGCAACCTTGTTCTGGGTGGAAGTAGGAGTAGTAGCGATGTCCAGTTCTATGGGAAACTGGGTGTGGGGACTTCCGCCTCCGCGCAGATTGAAGCAGTCCGCACCATCACTGGGAACAGTGCTACCGCACTCGGTCACGTTGACTTGTTGAAGTTGGACTCGATAGACGATGGGTCCACCAGTAGGGGTCCCTCGATGATTACCAGAATCGGTGCGACCACTGACCACAACGGAGCGGATTATGTCAATCATCTGACTGGTGATGGTGGTGGATTCATACTCCATCACTATGGCAACAACTGGGGATACAATGAGTATTGGCACACCGCCAACACGGATGGATTCAAGAAAATCGCTCGGCTACACGCTGATGGAAATGCCGGAACTGCCGGTGGGAACATGGCAGGGATATTGGACCTGTATGACGACAGCGTGGTGTTCAATCCATCTGGAACTGCCTACACCGTGACAGGCTCCAACGTAGGCGTCAGGCTCAGGGCAAATGGAGACTCTTACTTCACCAACCAATCAGGACAGACGCAGGTTGGAATCGGCACAACCTCACCCTCTCTGAATCTGGAAGTCTACGACGCATCGGACGCGAACATCAGAGTCAGGGGCAACTCCAACTACGCGATTACTCTGGAAGTCACATCCAGTGGAACCAAGATGCACCATGGGGACACTGACTCGTCAGAGGGTTCGTTCATGACCTTCGGGGCCTTCTCTGGAATCAACCAGATAGACACGACGAACAGGGACTTCCACATCTATGGTTCCAACACAGCCACAGGATTCTACTTCGACGAATCCACTGGTCGGTTTGGACTGGGGACCTCGTCGCCGGGTGAGCAACTTGAACTGACAGGGAGCATCCAGTTGGCTCACAGTCAGGCACTCAAGTTCAACTCCACCAACAGTTATCTCGGTGCCAACTCTGACAGTTCCGATGTGACTCTGAGTGCAGATGACGACCTCATTCTGATGGCAGATGACGACCTCCTATTCCGCACCGCTGGAACATACAACATGGTTCTCACCAACGATGCAAAATTGGGAGTGGGAACAACCTCACCAGACTACACGGTCGACATCCAACCCGGCACCAATGTCGGAGTTGGGTTGAATGTTCAGAACATGATACAGGATGTGAATGGTCGTCCCAACCACAATCTCGTACCTTCGCATCAGTGGACTATCGGCACCGGTAGCGTAGGTAATTTCAGCCAGAATGGAGAGACCTCAGAGAACGCGAGAGTCTGGGGTGCAGGTCCAAGACAGGACGGCAACGGCGGACGACAGATTCTCTGGCAGATGACCAACCAAGACACAGGTGGGGGAGACGGTGGTTGGAACACCAGTCTCATTCCCGTTGACCACACCAAGATGTACCGATGGACGGTCTGGGCCAAGCAGGTCGGAGCGCAATCAGGCGACGGTAGCATGAGTATGTATCTGGGTCTCAGGGGCTACAACGCGGCTGGTAGCAACGAGGGTGTTCTGAATTCAGGTGGGTCTGGTTCGGCCAACACCAACCCATACTTCTGGTCAGGCGACTTACCGGAGGCTGACAAGTGGTACCTCATCGTAGGATATGCCCAAGGTAGTGGTGACACGACTGCTGGGAACGTCGGCTCGGGAGTCTACGACCCAGTGACCGGGAAGAGGGTTCTGGCTGGAAGCACCTTCGCATTGCAGACGACAACGACCCATGTGATTCACAGGGCCTACATCTTCTACTACGACGCCATCGACAGTGACCCCGACGCCTACTTCTGGGGACCGACTCTGGAGTGCTGTGACGGCAACGAGGCACCACTGTCTACCCTACTCAGTCACGGCTCGTCAAGCAGTCCGGGCTACTTCTTCTCCAAGGATGATGATACCGTAGTCTGCATCGAGAACGACAGCCCAAATGCTGATGCCAACGCAACTCTCCGATTGGTATCGTCACATGGCTCAGACACATGGACAGAGTTGACAGAGAATACCTACGGGAACTTCTCGATTACCGGTGGGGCTTCGACCCGCAGGGAAATCATTCGGATGACTGACCACGATACCACCACTGGCAACTTCGCAATCGACCCTACCGGCGTCGGTTTCTCAACGAGGATTGGTTCCGTGGGGACCAACGACCAAGGAATCAAACTCGTAGTCGGGGACGACCTCGGGTTGACATTCGCCTCCGATGCTGAGATGGTTAGCATAGGTGGAAGCACTGGAACGAATGATGCTGGAGTGGTCATGGGTGAGGATTCCAACAACCTCGCAATAATGAGATTCTCCAGTGGCGGCAACTCATACGAGCCATACATGGTATTCAACTCAGTTGAGGCTGGAACAACCTATGCTCAGACGATGTCCTTCAAGGGTGGTCTCACTCACTTCAACGTAGCCGCAACGGACTTGGGTTCGGTGACTGATGCCCAAGTGCAAATCAATCAAGGTGGCCTCAATGAAGGTATCAGGATTGACGGTACCGGAGTCAATGGTTCGATGAGATTCCAGAGGAATGATACAAGCCTCACTGGGGGAGAGGTTATCGGTCAGTTGAAGTTCTCTTCCAATGATACCAACGACACCAACATCAATGCTCGCATGAAGGTCTTCAAGGACGATGGTGCAGTCTCCTATGCCCCGATGGCATTCTCATTTGAGACCGGTAGGGAAGGCAACGAAGCAGAGCGCATGAGAATCACCAGTGCCGGTATGGTTCACATTGGAGATACGTCTCCTGTGACGAGCATCACTGGTGGCTCCCCATCTATGCTCCAAATCTCCAGCCAGACCTCTAACCAATTCCCAACTCTGACTCTGGAGTATTACGACACGACGCCCAACCCAGACAAGTATGTCGTGGGTAAGTTCCTACTTGGAACCAACGCAGTCAAAGTCGGCTCGTTCGATAACAACAACTCAACACTGAGGTTCTTCACCGCTGACCTACAAGCCGTCAAGATTCATGGACCCGACGATGCCGATGGTGAGAGAAAGGTCACATTCGGTCCATTGGAAGCAGAGCCATCCTATCGAATGTTGATTCAATCAACCGACAAGGAGGGTGGGGCATCTCCAACTGGCTCATCTCTGATACAGTTCACCAACGAAGATACCGGCACCGGTAGCGGGGACGGTGTTCTGATTGGTTTGGATGCGAGCGAGAACGCACTCATCGAAGCCAAGGAGTCTGGAAAGAAAGTCAAGATTACCGCACCATCTGGTGTCGAGTTCAATGGTGCCTACACCTTCCCGACATCCGATGGAAGCGCAAACCAAGTTCTGCAAACAGATGGTAGCGGGACATTGTCGTTTGCGAACGCGGGTGGCTCGTCCCTCACAACGGGCATGACCAAGCCAGCCGTCTTCATGGATTCTGGGAGCGTCAACGTCACCCTGACAGAGACGACCATACCTTTCGACACCGAGGTCTTGGACCCAAGTGCCAACGCATTCATCGTGAGTGGATTAGGAAATGATGGGAAGATTAGGATAGCCACCGCTGGCTATTACAGAATCTCCTATTCGATTCCAATCAATGATGACGGTAGCACTGGGTCAGATAGGACGCGGATATACACCAAGGTCGAGAAAGCCACCGACGATGCTTTCACCACTGGCCTCCAGACAATAGCCCAGTCGAGGGCGCAGGTCTACACGAGGGAGGCTTCTGGTGGGTCGGGTCTATCGACATCGTTCATCTGTCAGTTGGCGGCGGCCCAGAGAATCAGGGTGCGGATAGACGCACAGAACAATACCGACATCTCAACCGAGAGCAACCAATCCCAAATCAGCATCGAATACCTCGGCTCGTGATGATACGTTAAAGAACCCGAACAAATCGGATTTGAGCCATGTCAGATGAAGACAATACGATGTCAGAGTTAGATAGGCTACAACTACTTGCAGGAGACCGCTTGGTATTCATGCGAGTTCTGGAGAAGTTCGCCAACGAAGTTAGTGGTGCAGTCCAGAGTCTACGAATCGACGTCGCTGAGATACAGAGACAGTTGCAGGTTCGCAACGATGCTCTGGTCAAGGGAGGTAGCATTCCTCCATTGGCCGAGGCACCAATGGTTGATGACGGCTCAGAGGCAGAAGATTCAGAGTAATCAAACTGGCCTTTCCATCCATGAGTAGAATGCACTTGGACTGGTAAGTCTGAACTCTCTTTCACACCCCATCCTGTGACGCCCCTCTATACCGGTTGTTCCGCGACATAGAGTGGAGAGTTGTTTGGCATTGATGAACGACCAATGCTCGCTCAGAAACCTATCGACAATGGCGTCGATAGAATGCCACTGACCATCGGACAGAGCCTCTGCCAACCTCATCCTAACGAGATGGTTTCGACGAGCCACCGGTATTCCATTGATGAGGTGGTTATTGAGCATTGAGTCTGGGTCAGACATGGGGAGTCGGTTCAAACCCGGTATGGCAATAAGCACCGGATTCTCCCACCCCTCCGTGGACGACCCAGTCTCCGCCATGGTCTCTTACATCAAAGCCGAGGCTGTTGATTGCATTCACCTCTATGGCTCGTGGACACCGAGAACCGTGAAGGGCATCATCGAGAGATTTGAGTTTGCAGAACTGGCGTTTGCCGAGTCACAATTTTCGTCCGTGGAAATTCTCACACGAGATTCAACTCTACCGATGTCGGTAGCCTGCACTCCGCAAATGATTCTGGCAACCAAACCGAACGGTGAGTTTCTTGACGCCCTACGGAGTATGGGGAAGAGATTCGATGAGACCAGATTTGTGGTTATTGAGCATCACTACAATGACGAGATGGGGGACACGGAATCTTTCCTTCTGGAACAAGGATTTCACTTACAGGAAATAGCAGGTGGGTCTGGCATCTTCATCGCCTCTCTCTACCACCGAGTCATGCCCCCAACCACTAACTCCAGACAAAGGTGAAAAGCCCCCAACTCTCAGTTCAGACTCCCGCTTCGGGAATGTGATTTTATGACGAGCGTAATCGACGAAATGAACCATACTTGTGACTACTGCATGGCCCCCATTGCGAGGTTCGATTTGAGGTTCTCACATTGGCTCTGGCATTGCCCAGACTACCCCAATGACAAGCGCAGAGCATTGATGCGACAGACTATTGATAACGGTGTGCAGATACCACCGTTAGCATGGACATCATAGAAACAGCCCAAGCCTGCCTTGACCTATACAACAAAGGAACGGAGTCCTCACTGAAAGTAGCCATGCCAATTCTCTCCAGCCTCCATGTCGAGGTGTACGAGGCGACCTCCGTTGCGAGGGACATGACGCAACCCGTCGCCCACGACTTGTATCAGTTAATTCAACACGACTTTCCTTACTGGACGGACGCTCTGTCTGCGGAGCCTGACT
>JAPOKZ010000042.1:0-9534 GCA_029977385.1 Methanobacteriota archaeon | reverse complement strand
CTGACTTTCGACTACGACGCTCCTTCTGCTCGACTGCCAAGAGTATTGGCGAATTGCTATCCGATTACCTGATGGATTGAGATTGCGAGCATTCATAACGGTGGGCTTACACTGTCTGACTGAAAACGAGGTCTGACAATGAGATGCGAGATAGAAAAAATACTGGAGGAAGAATGAATGAGTGAGGCGGATGAACGTGCGGCACGAGCAATTCTCGACCATGAATGGGACTCGACTGGTAGACTCTTCTGGATATACGAGAAGGATGGAGTGACCGTAGTGAAGCCTGCCAAGGTCCACCGCGAGGAATACACATGGACAGAAAATGCGACGGTTGTCATACAGAAGGAACCCGAAATCTATGGGAGGGTGAATGAATGAATTACGAGTATAGGATAAGACGCATCAGGAACATCATCAAGCGATGTGAAAACGGAAGTGGGACAATGGGTGATTTGGTAGAAGCATTTGAGAAAATCAAGGAGCAGGTAGAATGAACTGTGACATGGTATGCAACTGCGACCCAGAGGATTGGGACCCGACCAAGTGGGTCTTCTCACATCTACGCAAAGGCGGGTGGTTCTGTATGAACTGCATGACCCAACTGGGCTACTTCCGCGACGGATACACTGGAGAAGAAGAGTGGCGTCCTAAGCCTGCCCCGATACCCGAGGCACCCACTACCGCACCCAAGTCAAAGTCCGGCCTCTGGTCGCGTCTAAAGGGGGTGCTATCGTGAACAAGGACGAACTCATCGAGAAACTCTACCGCGAGAGGAACATAGCCAATGCCCAACTCGACCGACTCATTGCCGTCATGACATACAACGGCCTGTGCATTGACTGTGGAACCCGTCGGGAGAACTGCACCGAAGAAGAATGCCAGAAGCGTCAGACTGATATTGACAACTGGATTGGCGACCTTGATACAATGCTGGCCGAGGTGAATTGCCAATGAATCTCGACCCACATTACCAAGATGGTCTGTTGGTTGTCAACACTGTGTCGAGTGGATGGACTGCAATCAAACTCAGTGACATCGTCGCTTGGCACTGGGACGAGGACACCATCGACATTCACATTGTCAGTGGAACCATATTCACAGTTCACACTGATGACAGCAACGAGTCTGCTTGTGCAGATGGATTCCTTGAATGGTCTGGAGTAGACCAAAACAGAAGGGGGTGGAGATAGTGGATTTCAGGGATGCCTCTGACGACGCTACGAATGAGCAACTCGATGATGCCATCAGCAGGATTGCTCAGAGGGCAATGGCTGGTGACGAGACCCAAGCCAGAGTTAGCATCTGGGAGACTGAGCAGAAGGAATACCGAGTCATAGTTCTGTGGAGAATGTTCCAGAAGGGAACTGATAGAATCACATTGTCCTTCTCGATAGATGCTCAGGTAGAAGAGTGGAATCAGGCATTGAGTCTGATGGGAGAACACGAGAAGACCATGGCGAAGTATGGCTTGGTATTGTTCTCAATCTTACACGAGACGGACCCCAACAAGTCCACTTTCTACGGGCCAATCAAGAGTAGCAAATGGGTCTCAGACACTTTGCTCAACGACCCCAGAATAACTGGAAGCAAACTGTGATACCATGAGCATAATCTCCGACTGGAACAGACCGGCCCTCTTTCCAGATGCAGTTCTCAGAGCAAGGCAGAAGGGAAACAGTTCCCATGACAGATTCGATTGCGTCATGTGCGGGTGCCAAGTTCGGGAACTCACGGTGAGGTCCTACTACAACAACACATCTCTGGTCTGCCAATACTGCCACCATGCCGAAGCGATGCTGTTGGAGCATATCGTTCTCACTCCGAAGTTTCGTAAGGGAGAGAAGAAATCGTACTGGGGCATCGAGGTCAAGCCAGTGCTGGTGCAGGACAAGCATCAGCGTATGTATCGAGAAGGACAGGAGGTGCCTTCTGTCTGGAGGAAAGTATGGCTTGAGAAAATCCTCGGGTATGTCTCCGAGTGGGTTGACGAGGCGGACCCCAGCATCCAAGGCACTCCGAACGAGAAGGTCATGTTAGTCGGAAAGAGCCAATTCACGAAATCCTTGAACGCCGTGGTGAATGCGGAGCCTTTCTACAATCGCCATGTTCGGGAATATATCGACTGGGATAATGGTCGACCTCGATGGACCGATTGGTCTCTCGCCGTTTTGCACTTCTCCAGAATCCCACACGTTCATGCTTGGCTTACCGAGTCCGGTAGGTGGTTGTGGGCGAGGACAGATTTCGCAGACTCGCTCAAAGACCGAAACTTGGCGGACAAATACAAGTCGGGGTATCCAACGAAGAAGGACAAGTTCTATCCGAATTACTGGAAAGGGTCCGAATCATCATCAATAGACAAGTGAGCAACCGTGTGGTTCAAGAGCCGCACATAGTAGTGAATCTTAATGGGGAGACGCCGCTCTGGAAAGAAATACGCACCAAGGCTCTGCAAGCAAATCGCCACCTACATCGGGTTCGACGATGCGGGTAAATCAACAAGGGAAATCTACGACCATCTCGTGAGTCGAACCAAGATGTCTCCAACGAGGAATCAACTGTCGAACATACTGGGTCGAACACCCTTCTTCATTCCCATCGGCAGGACCAGTTATCACAACACAACAGGGGGTCGTGGACAGGTGTCAGTGTGGGTCCTTGACCCCAACAAAATAGCCGAAGAAAGACTCATTCCACTACCCGATAAATTCGCCCACTTGGAGCGAAAGAGAAATTAACATCGTAGAACTAAGCCCAGTGTAAGACAGGTGACATACGAATGTCTGACAGTTCCATGGTGAAGAGTGACGACGAATCTCTGGTGCGATGGATAGCGATGCTTCTGATTGAGGGAAAGTCCGAGTCGGAGATACGCAGGACATTGGTCGATAACAGGCTGTTAGAGTCTCGACTCCCCCCATCAGTGTGGTCTGACCTCTTATCGGCGTCGGTAGCCGAGGCCGAGGGGATGCGGGCGATGGTCATCAACAGGGCAGAACTGGGGTCGACCGACTGGCTCCGGTTGGATTCCTACACCCGACGGAAGCGAGTCATCGACCGAATGGAGCGGGTGGTGGACAAGGCAGAGGAACAGGCGGACTCAATCAGCAAACTCAACACGGTCTCGTTCATGCTCACTGGGCTGAACAAGGCACAGGAGTCCATGGACAAGTTCACTGGCGCACAGGAGGCGGCTCCGCAGGTGCAGGTCAACATCGGATACGACCCGGTCGACCAGTTCCGTGGTGTCATCCAAGCCGAGGCTCGGACAATCATCGACATCCCCCCTTCGACGAATTCAATCGACGAGGAAGAATAGCCCTCGGTATCTGACTGGACTCGGTAGGCTCCGCAACCAGAACCGGTAGGAATCTGGAAATTAATTCGACGGGGACCTTTCGGATTTCAGGGGGTTCAGGACATCGAGTCGCCAACTCTGGACAAGGTGTCTGCATCATTACCGGTGCCGGTTCGGACTGCGGAGCCTGTCAAAGCAGGCTGTTTAGGCCACTTTAGATTACATATCTGACTCTTATTCAATTAATTAATTCAATCAAAGGGGGGTATAGGACACACATATGTTGTGGATGTGAGATGTGTGTGGTAAGGGGACTCTGGTTTGTTTGATTCTTTTCGCTGACACCCCCGGTAGGTCGAGCCAGCACCATCCAGCCAACCCAAGCACCTGCACACTCTCCGAAAAATCTGAGTGCGAAATTTCAATATGAAAATAGTCAGAACCAAAACATTGATAAAAGACACCTTACCTGCTCATTTTGTCGGAACTGAAAACTCCGATGGTACTCGCCCGAGACAAGAAAGAAACTGCCCGACAGCCAAATGCAGGCTAACGCGGGGGATGCACCCGCAGGGAAATAACCCTCAGAAGGTGCGGTTTCGTCTCGGGATGCGAGTTCCGGGTTGAAAATTGCCTCTCCACTGGGAAACCCCATGAAGGCAGGGTGGGAAACCGCCCTCTGGTGCGAAGCGGAAGGAAGTTCTTGAAGAAGCGCGACCTCCAACCCGGATGACTGGATAGTCGGCACCCACACATTATTGGAATGTTTTCTGGGTGTCTGCAAACAAGGAGAACGGCTTCCAATCTTCTCCGCGCTATCCACGAGTACCTCGGGGGGCGGGTCACATCTTTCAGTGGCTCATAACCCGCCTCCCACCTAATCTTCAAACACCCTTCAAACTCCCACCTCTCCGTGGAACGATACGATGACGGGAGATGGACCTGCACAGAGCAGTATCAGGACGAGTGGGTCAAGGGTGAATGCGTCTCCAAGGGAGTCCGAGATTGCGAATCCAGATACGAGATAATCAAGGAGTTCGCCAGCCAGTTCAATCGACCCTTCACGGTCCTCGACATCGGGGCCAATCTGGGCTACCACTCCTTCCGACTCATGGAGGACTTCGATTGCGTCTCGGTGATGATGGAGGGGCCTGTCTACCACGACTATCTCTGGGAACTGGCGGAGCAGAATGGCACTGGAATCATCCTCAAGCACCAGTGCAACCAAGATACCCTCCGATTCCTCTCTGAAATCGAGCATTTCGACTTGGTTCTGGCAATGTCGGTCGTCCATCACATCCACGGCGACGTCAATGAGACCATCGACATCATTCGGGACCTCGGTGATTACACGATTTTGGAGATTGCAGACGAATCTCAAGCCTGTGGTCAGGACAGAGTGCGGACTACCCGCGTCGGTAGTGACTGGGAACCGATTGGAAAGGGAAAATCTCACCTCGCTGACTCCCAGAGGACTCTGTATCTGACTAAAAGACCCAAAACCGGCCTCCAGAGGCGATATTACAAGTGCCAATTGCCCTCTACCATCTCGATTCACTCGGATTTCGACTCCAAGACCATATCTTTCGGCGACAAAGACGAGGTTCGGGACTGGATACCCGGCATCAACCTCGCAACCTTCCGGGCTTGGAACGGAACTTGGCCTTCCAAATCCGATTTGATTCGCCGAGTCCGGGCTACCGACATCAGTCAGCCACATGGGGACATTCGACCGTGGAATTTCGTCATGACTGGGGACCTTGTCGAGTTGATTGACAGAGGGGACCCCCGGCATACAGAAATTACAGACGATTCAATCTCGATTCAAGCCGTGGTCGACTGGATTATGAGGATAAATTCTGGACTTACTTCGTTTAGATAACGAACCATTGATAATGGTGGGGGTGCAATTCCCTTCATGGCAAAGCAAACTATCCCAGCAAACGTAAGATACCGCTCGGGTCATCAGTGTCGCCATGCCGACTGCAAAGCATGGTCGCCGGGACCAGACGACCTCTGCTGGTATCACAAGGTATTCGGAGATGAGTAAATGAGTCTGATGAAGTGTGAGAATTGCGGAACCGAATGGACTCCCAGCGACATCGCTGGTGGCATAGTCTTCTGCCTCAACACCAGCACAGGACAGTGTCAACTGGTGGAGGTGGCAGAGTGACTACCAAGCCCAAGCGATACACGCTGAAAGAGGTCAAGGATACCAACGACTTACCCTCTCGCGGCTCTGCTCGGAAGCACTCCCAGAGACAGGTGGTTCTGGAGGCGATTCGCACCTACGAGACCGACCAATTCTCGACTCATTCTCTGTCCCACTGGATACGGAAGATGCCGATGACAGACGAGGTCAAAGCCTGTGGTTCGACTGCCCTTTCAAAGAGCCGATGGGCAATCAACGGAAGGGTCGCTCATGTTCTCCGCTGGATGGTGGCTCATGGATACGCAATCAAGGTCGGCAACGGCTATCGAAGAACCCCCAAGGTGAGATAGTGGCAAATAGAAAAAGTCCCAGATTCAACCACCCAAACGGGAATGTTCCAGAGGCTAAATCATGGGTGGATGGACCTGCCCATAGGGAGAACTACCGACGTCAGATGGAAGACTGGTTGGAGTTTGCATGGGAGAACTGCATGAAGAACACCTACTTCTACCGTCCTCGGGGAACTGGACCCAAGAGCAAGAGAACGATTGGGATTGGCAATCGGTCCACCAAAAGAAAGGAGCGAGGCGACAGCAGGAATCAGAGGCGTTCTGCTTCGGTTGATGACAACACCTCCATCGACTTCGGAAATCTGTATCGAGATTGGGTTCAGGAGGTCCGCGACTACAAGCGAGCGACCAACCCAACCCAGACCGGTAGGCCACCTGAGTTTGCCAAGGATGGAAGAAAAATTTCGGCTCGGGTTTGGGTGCCTCGTGTGGAAGCACTTCACGAGTTCCAATTACTCTGGGATTTCATGACGGACCAAGGAATCTATCCGAAGGGATTCTCACCGACTGTGATGGAACGTAGGCTAAGGTCAAGAACCACCGGATGATTCCATACCGCCAATGAGCGTGGCTTCATTCCTGATATTGGAATACGACGATGACGAAGGAGAGTGGATGCAGATTGTCACTGACAACATCGAGAGTCGCCATGAGGTGCTTCTCCTACCAAGGCAGAGGCAGACTATCGGAAGCCTGATTCACTTCATCAACCTTCTCGGATACCACGCGGAGGTTCACGCCTGCACAGTCTGGGGAACCCACATGGACCCAGCAGTCTGGAGGGTGGATTACGACCCAGACAGCCCAGATGCCAACGCCTATCGAATCAGTGTCCAATGACTTGATAACGGTGGGTTTGCCATTGTCAGTTTGCCCGAAGAAACATCCCGTATGGTGGTCTTCAAGACTTTCCGGGGGGAGGGGGCTTCGGGTCGGTTCTATCTACCGTCATATCCCCCCTCTCCCGAAACTCAACCTCATAACGGTGGGGCTACCTCGTATGTCTCATGCCGATTGTTTTCGACCAGTCACTAACTCTGCCTGCCAAGGAACTGGGAATCAAGATTCAGGCTTTGATTTTCGCCAATCCGGGTGTAGAGTTCACCATGCGAAGGGGAGGGGAGGACAATGATAGAATCATCATCGAAGCGTAGGTTCAACAAGCCTCTGAATGCGGAGCATCTTCTCAGGGTTCAAGACCTGTATTCAGAACTCAGAGTAGAGCGTCCTGAGATATTCGGTGGGCTACCCCCGGACACTTCATGGCTCCAGTTTCGCTATCTCAGAAAGGACACATTCAGGACTCTGGCTCTGGCCGAGTTCCAACCCGATGTCATGGCCTTGCATCCGCAGGCATTTGACTGGCCCGACGACATTCTACTGAGGGGTCTGATTCACCATGAACTGATTCACTACGTCCTCGGATATTCGCTCGGTCACATGGAGTTGTTCGGAATCATCGAGACTGACTGGCGTCGGTATGCAGATTACCGGGAAGCCCGGAAAAATTTCTTGTCGAAAATTCAGGACAATGCTGAGTTGCATCACTACCGATGTCCGAGTTGTCGGACGACCTTCGTCAGAGTTAGGCCGTTCGCCCCGGATGTTTCGTGTTCAATCTGTTGTGAAAGATACAACGATGGGGAGTGGTCAGATTCCTTTACCTTGATAACGGTGGGGCATCCTACAAGAGAACATGGCGACAACGAAGAACGACATAAAGCGAGAGATTAGAACGAGAATTTCAGAACTGTTTGAGTCTCACGACTGCACGATTGAAGAGAAGAAGGCTGGGCAGACCTATCTGGCCGTATCCCTCAAAGACTCCACACAGCGAATAGGGGCTATTTACGGTTCCCTTGGCGGCGGAGCGAGCCTGTGGATGAAGCAGGCGGCATGGGATGTTCTCAAGGGCTACACGGACCGCAACAACGACCGAGTTGAGGATGTCAGCGACTTCCGTAGAGGATTCCAGTGGGCTATCCACTTCGATGACCCAGATGACCCGTTGGTGGGCATGGCTGTCTCGGCCTGTGTCCAGTCTGGACAGGCCAGATGGGAGAAGACACTCAAGAGGCGAGAGGATGATGCTCGCAGAGCCAAGGCCAGAGCAGAGCGAGAGGCCAAGAGGGCGGCTAACAAGAAAGACCCATGGGGTGCATGAGCAAGTAGGTAATCTGGTTGGAGGGGTGAATCGCGACCTCAGAACATCGGGGAACCGCACTGAACTTTCAATCAGATTGCTGAAAGAGTCAGACAACGTAGCATTGATAAGGGTGGGCCGACCTCATCAGCCTGATGACAGGAGTATCAGAAGCCATTACGGCATTGAAAGAAGCAATAGAGAATGGGGACGTAGCAGACAAGTCAATCGGTTTTGCTAAGTCTTTGGTCCGACAGGCCGAGAAGAAGGGCATCGACAAGATGAGCCACAAGCAGATTCACTGGATTGAGAAGTTGGCACAGAAAGTTGAGCCGAGAGCAGAGCCAAGGGCAGACGCACTGAGAGCAGTAGTCGACACTCTGGGAGAGAGGGACCAGTCCTTCGGAAAGTCCCTACTATCCCAGTGGGATGGTGGAAAGAACCTATCCGACAAGCAATGGATGTGGGTCGAGAAGTTGGCGAACAAGGCCACCGGCACCAAGGCTGGAGCAACTGCGATGGCTACGGCACCTACCCCGGTCAAGCCACCTACGGCAATCACCGGATACGAGGGCGTTGACGAGTTCTTCAACAGGCCCGGTTCCAAACTAAAGCAGGCGAAGGTTCACCTTCTCTGCGAGGACGACATTGCACCACTGTCAGTAATCAGCCAGAGCGACTACAACGGTGCATGGACTGGCTACATCACCACTCCAACTTGGAGAGAGGTTCTGGTCAGGACCAAGAGGCGCAAGAACGAGAACCCAAACCTACTCTACGTCGAGGGTCTGACCTTGGTCAACACCGATGTCGAGAAGACCAAGGTTGCTCGCAACGGATGGAGAGTCAAGAAACTCGCTGAGATGGGCGAAGAGGCATTCAAGGAGAAGTATGGTTCCTACGTTAAGAGGCACATCGAGTGGCCCTTCATGACTCGCTCTGGAGCGCACAAGGAGCCAAAGCCCCGCACCAGCAACTTCCACTTCTACGGGACCATCGACAGGACCACTGGCACCTTCTACCCGACCAAGTCGGCAGAGGCAGATGACAAGGTCATGTCAGTCATGGAGCAGTTCAGGCAGGACCCCGGCGAGACCGCAGTCAGGCTCGGGAAGAAGGGCGGTCGATGCTCCTTCTGCAACGCCAACCTACACGACCACAGGTCAGTCGCTCACGGCTACGGACCAACCTGTGCCAAGAACTACGCCCTACCTTGGTCGACCAAGACGGCCATCGTCATCGAGGACAACATCACCCAGTCAGCCAACCTACGACTACTGCAACTCAGGCCCGGTGTCTGGGCCTGCATTGACACCGTGGCTAACAACGAGGTCATGTGGACCATAGAAGGCACCAGAGAGGACGCACTGAACACTGTCAGAGTAGAACACGGCGAGGACGTCGTGTATATCCCAGACGACGAGAGGGAGGACTGGGTATTCCAGTGAGGTGAGAAAGATGAAAGCAAACGAGATAGCAAAATTGGTAGCCACAAGAACGAATGTAGCCGCGACCGGTGCCGGTAGGGTTGTTGAGATTCTCAGCACTCTGGCATGGGTCGTCGGCGTGGTCATGGGGGTGGTCGGAT
>JAPOKZ010000135.1:0-1660 GCA_029977385.1 Methanobacteriota archaeon | reverse complement strand
TAGTTACGGCCGCCGTTTACTGGGGCTTCAATTCGGAGCTTGCACTCCTCCTCTTAACCTTCCAGCACCGGGCAGGCGTCAGACCCTATACGTCGTCTTGAAGCCGACTTAGCAGAGTCCTGTGTTTTTGCTAAACAGTCGCTACCCCCTGGCCTGTGCCCCCTCATACTGCTTGCGCAATGTGAGGGCCTCCTTCTTCCGAAGGTACGGAGGCAATTTGCCGAGTTCCTTCAGGATACTTCTCTCAAACGCCTTGGTATACTCTACCATTCCACCTGTGTCGGTTTAGGGTACGGTCTATACGGTGGGGCTATTTCCTGGGACAACTTCCCTGCCCGGACCAATCCAATAAGGCCGAACAAGTTACGCCATCCGTCACACACCACCAGGCCCACGAATATTAACGTGGTTCCCATCGACTACCCCCTTCGGGCTCGTCTTAGGGGCCGGCTTACCCTGCTCAGATTAGCTTTAAGCAGGAACCCTTGGAATTTCGGCGACAGTGCATCTCACACTGTTAATCGCTACTCATGTCTGCATTCGCACTTCCGATACCTCCACGGTCGGTTACCCTCCCGCTTCAACGGCCTACGGAACGCTCCGCTACCGCTCAGTCCAAAGGACTGAACCCTAAGCTTCGGTGCACGTCTTGAGCCCCGTTACATCTTCGCCGCAGGATCTCTTATTTAGACCAGTGAGCTGTTACGCTTTCTTTAAAGGATGGCTGCTTCTAAGCCAACCTCCTGGTTGTTTTGGAAATCCCACATGCTTTCCCACTTAGACGTGACTTGGGGACCTTAGCTGTAGGTTAGGGCTGTTTCCCTTTTGACGACGGACCTTAGCACCCGCCGTCTGTCTGCCGGACTAGACTCGTTGGTATTCGGAGTTTGGTTAGAATTGGTAGATCTCGCGACCCCCGCATCCATCCAGTGCTCTACCCCCAACGGCAATCATCCGACGCTCTACCTCAATAGATTTCGCGGAGAACCAGCTATTTCCCGGCTTGATTGGCCTTTCACCCCTAAACACAACTCATCCGATAATTTTTCAACATTAAACGGTTCGGCCCTCCAGTGCGTGTTACCGCACCTTCAGCCTGGTCATGCCTAGATCGCCGGGTTTCGGGTCTAATGCATCATACTCATGGGCGCCCTATTCAGACTCGCTTTCGCTGCGCCTACACCTAACGGCTTAAGCTTGCATGATACACTAAGTCACAGACCCATTATGCAAGAGGTACGCGGTCAGGTCTCAAGGACCCTCCCACTGCTTGTAGGCATCCGGTTTCAGGTACTGTTTCACTCCCCTCATCGGGGTGCTTTTCACCTTTCCCTCACGGTACTGGTTCACTATCGGTCATGTACGAGTATTTAGGCTTGGAGGGTGGTCCCCCCATGTTCAGACAGAGTTTCACGTGCTCCGCCCTACTCAAGTCCTGTGATCTTGCTTTCGCATACGGGACTGTCACCCGCTATGGTCAAACTTTCCAGAATGTTCTGCTTGCTTAATCACAGGCACTGGCCTGGTCCGCGTTCGCTCGCCACTACTAACGGAATCTCGGTTGATGTCTTTTCCTCCGGGTACTGAGATGTTTCAGTTCTCCGGGTTCGCTTCACCAAAGCCTATTTTATTCAGCTTAGTGATACCTCTCCCATTTAAC
>JAPOKZ010000053.1:0-6792 GCA_029977385.1 Methanobacteriota archaeon | reverse complement strand
TGACCGCCGTCGGCTGTTGAGACGGCGGTTATCTTGTCCCCCGGCTTGGCGAGGGCCTTGAGTGAACCGATGTTGGAGTTGGTTCCGGATGTTGATTGGATATTCGCAAACCTACAGTTGAATACCCGCTTGGCGCTGTCGATTCCAATCTCCTCGATGGTATCGAAGTCTTCGCATCCCTGGTAGTACCTCTTTCTAGGGAGCCCCTCGGCATATCTTCCATGGAGGTCCGAGTCGCAAGCTCTGCGGACCATGGGACTGAGGATGTTTTCGCTTGCAATCATCGGGAGGCTGTCTCGGTAGTGCCTACCGGATGCCCCTATTGCTTCAACTACATTGTCGGCCGTCTTCCTGTTGCTCATGAGCCCCGTGGGGAGGAGGGGGCAAATGAGTATTGGGAATGATAGATGGCGCCGACAGCAGGACTCGAACCTGCGACCTGTGGATTAACAGTCCACCGCTCCACCAACTAAGCTATGTCGGCCTGACTCGGGGCAGGGCACCTCATTCATCAAAGAATCGGATTACTCCCACTCAATAGTTCCGGGTGGTTTGTGCGTGATATCGTAAACAACTCTGTTTACCTGGCCTTTCAGAGAATTTGTAATCTCGGTGCTAATCTCTGCCAGTAGATCGTGGGGAAGCGGTGAGTAGCGGGCGCTCATACCATCTAAGCTAGCCACTGCTCTGACCACCACAGTCTCCCCATGGACCCGTACGTCCCCATGGACGCCTACGCTCCTGACTGGAAGTAGTGTCGCGAAGTACTGCCATGGCAAATCGCATTCTCCCCTAGCCGCGGACTCTCTGATGCGGCTCTCCACAATGTGGCACGCTTCCCTACATGACTCTACGCGATCTGGGGTGACTTCCCCCAGAACTCTGACTGCTAGACCTGGGCCGGGGAATGGCTGCCTCTCGCTGGACTTTATCCCGAGTGATCTCGCGATCCCCCTCACCTCGTCCTTGTAGAACTCCCTCAGAGGCTCGACGATTGTCATGTCGACGTCCTCTGGAAGTCCACCTACGTTGTGATGTGACTTGATTACGTCCCTATCCCCTCCGCCTGACTCAATCCAGTCGGGTGCGATGGTGCCCTGAACTAGGTACTTTGCAGCGCAGGATCCCTGCTCCTCCTCGAAAACCCTGATGAACTGCTCTCCGATTATCTTACGCTTCTCCTCCGGGTCTGTGACTCCGGAGAGGCTATCGAAGAATCTAGAAGATGCGTCTACAACCTGCAACTTTATTCCCATTTCGGTGAACATCTCCGATACCTCCGATGTCTCCCCCTTCCTCATCAGGCCGGTATCGACGTAGACGCAATGAAGGAGGCTGCCTACCGCCTTGTGGGCAAGCACTGCTGCCACTGTACTGTCTATCCCTCCCGAGCAGGCAATGATGGCAGTATCGTCGATCCGGGATTTCAGCTCCCTGATGGCCTCATCGACCAGCATCTGCGTCTGCATCTGGTTTCACCCCTGGATGGAATTATCATCGGAAATCACCTTCTCGGTCATCTCAGATCTGAAATTGGCGTAAGCCTCGGCGAGCTTTGATTCTGAGCAAGCCATGATCTGGATTGCGAGGGCCCCCGCATTGTCCCCTCGGTCTACGCCCACTGTTGCTACGGGCATCCCGGGTGGCATCTGTACTATCGACAGCAGGGAGTCCAATGGGACCTTACCTCCGACTGGAACCCCTATTACCGGTCTGCTAGTCATCGATGCGATTACACCTGGAAGTGCGGCAGCGACTCCTGCCATCCCGATGAAGACCTTGCATCCCTCTGACTCGGCCTTTTCCACTATTCCCTCTAGATATTTTGGAGCCCTATGTGCAGAAGCGACTCTGATTTCGAAGGAGACGTCGAACTTCTCTAGTATCCCCCTGCACTTGTCGGCAATTGGCAAATCTGACTTGGATCCAAGTATCACGCATATGTCCATGCCACTTCGGCCCGGGGACGGTACAAATGCTTGCCGTTCATTCGCACCTACTCCTCCTCTGTGAATTGTAGGAATCTGGCTGGCCACTCCCTCCCAACCACCGGCAGGGGTTTGGAAAGCACATCGGCGAGGCCTGGTTCCTTGGATAGGCGCTCGTGAAATGGGTCGAGTACGAATCCGGACTTGTGGACGAATGCCAGAGAAAGGAAGTCTTGTCCGGATCTTGAGGAACCGGAAAGAACGAGTTCCCCATTCTCCAGTCTAGCGCTTGCTAGGCGGTTCCTGGACCACCTATCTGATGACTCCACCCAGGGATACTCGAGCCCCCCCTCCCAGTCCTCGGGATCTATTGGCAGTAGGAAGCGGGAGGCAGGAGCCATCATAGAAGCCTGAACCAGCTGAACGGTGCGAAAGTATGCTAGCCAGAAGAGCCCGTAAGACAGCCAACCCAATCTTGGGTCGATAACGACATGTAGTGCGAACAGGATTGATGCGATAGTCAACGAAAACCAGTCTACGGGTAGTGAGAAAAAGGAGCTCCCCGACATTGGCTGTGAGTTCCTTGAGAAGAAGACAGGCATTATCACCAGCCCCCATGACAAAAGGAAGAATGAAGCAGAAACGGCTTGGTCATCGGGAGTCTTGCCCGGGATGGCCAGCGGAATGGCTGAAAGCATTAGGAATAGTGGCGCCCATGCCATTGGGCGCAATAGGGACCAGGCCAGTGGACGAAGCCGTTGCCTGCACCAGCCGAAATTTCCTACACTAGGGGTGGTGCTTACCCATTCCATTGGAGGGGATAGCTCGCCTGGCATGAAGTCAGGGGCTGATCCTCCGACTATACCCCACCAGCCAGGTTCCCCGAGTAGCCAATGCCGATCTAGGCCCGCCTCCATGGCTCTGGCAGGGGATGTGCCGTATAATTCGCTAGTCCTCAGATTCGTTTCCGGGATGTCTGAGTATGAGGTTTCTAGCAGCCCACACCTCGTCAACCCTCTTGACGGGAGTCGTATGAGGGGCTGAAGTCACTATTTCGGGGTCTTCCGATAGAACTGCGTGGAAGTCCGCTGCGAATTTGTCCAGTACTTCCTTGGACTCAGTCTCAGTTGGTTCTATCATCAAGCACTCAGGGACGATCTGGGGGAAGTATAGGGTGGGAGACATGTATCCGTAATCCAGAAGACGCTTCGCGACGTCCTTTCCAGTCACTCCGTTGACTTCCTTGACAGGGCTCATGGAAAGCGTGAACTCGTGCATCACCAGGCTGGCCTCAGAACCCTCGCTAGGCATGCAATTGATTTTCGCAGCGACGTCTGGATCTGGATTCATTATCTTGTGCCTCAGATAGTTGGAATTCAGGACAGCGTGCTCGCTCATCCTCTCTAGATCGCGCCCGTACCTCCTGTAGAATGCCCATGCCCTTACCACTGCTCCTGCATTTCCGTTCCACTGCTGCACCTTTCCTATGCTTTGTTCCCCGACATCCTGCCAGAAGTAGTAGTGACCATCTCCGATTCCGGCAGGATCCCCCTCCTTCGATTCCCTCCGGGAAGCAAGTGGGGTCGGGAGGAACTCGGACAGGTGTTCCTTAACGCCGATTGGTCCGCTTCCTGGTCCGCCCCCTCCGTGAGGCTGACTGAATGTCTTGTGTAGGTTGTAGTGGACTGCATCGAAACCCATTCTACCTGGATCCGTCTTCCCTATGATTGCATTGAAGTTCGCACCGTCGTAGTACATCTGCCCCCCTGCATCGTGGACGATCTGTGAGGCCTCGGCTATGTTTGTCTCGAACAGACCTAGTGTAGATGGGTTGGTGATCATCATTGCTGCAGTGTCTTCCCCCACTGCCGCCCTTAGGGCATCGATATCCAATCTCCCATCTGGTGCGCTGGGTATCTCGATGATCTGGTATCCGCACATCGATGCTGAGGCCGGATTGGTACCATGCGCGGAATCCGGCACGATCACCTTGTCCCTATGGCCATCTCCCCTCGATCTGTGGAACTCCTGGATACACCTGATTGCTGTGAACTCCCCCTGAGCCCCGGCAACGGGTTGAAGGGTCACGGCGTCCATTCCAGAGCATATTGCAAGCATCTCCTGCATCTCATAGTAAATTGCCAGTAGGCCCTGGACCTGTGACGAGTCCTGGAGAGGGTGTATCCTGTCTATCCCAGGTAGCTGTACTATCCTCTCGTTGACTCTGGGATTATGCTTCATCGTGCAAGATCCCAGTGGGTAGAAACCGGTATCTATCCCGAAAGTCTTCTGCGATAGCAGGGTGTAGTGGCGGACCAGTTCAGGTTCACTGGCCCTCGGCCATCCTGGGAGCTTTTTCCTTCTGAGCCTCTCTGGAGTGGAGTGTGGGTTTTGAAAGGTTGAGTTTGGTTGGGACCAACCAGAACCAGGAGCACCATTGAATTCGAAGACTGTGCTCATTTAACCCCTCCAGACCAATCTCCGAGTGCATCTACGAGGCTAGATATATCGGACTCGGTAGTGCCTTCGTCGCACCCTACTAGCAGGCAATCTGACATCTCCTCCCACCAATTGCCCAAATCAAATCCCCCTAGGACTCCTGCAGCGTCCATGCTGTTGAGCGCATCCTGAGCAGGACCAGGGAGCCTGATAGCAAACTCCCTGAAGAAGGACCCCCCGGGGTTTGCCAGTTCTATTCCAGGAATGGAGGTCACCGCTTCCAAGGCCGCATATGTGGATGAGGATATCCTAGTTGCTAGTTTCTCAAGGCCCTCTGGCCCAAGCAATGCCATGTGCATGGCACCCATCAGGGCGATCAGAGTCTCGTTCGAGCATATGTTCGAAGTAGCCCTGTGCCTACGGATGTGCTGCTCCCTTGTCGACAGAGTCAGAGTGTATGCCGTCTTGCCCTCTGTATCGATGCTTTGACCTACTATCCGTCCAGGCATAAGCCTCAGGAATTCCTTTGTGCAAGCGAATATCCCGTAAATCGGCCCCCCTCCTGTTGGACCTATTCCGAATGGCTGGCCTTCTCCTACTACGATGTCTGCCCCCCAGTGGCCCGGAGGCTGAACTAGGCCCAAGGAGACTGCATCGACTCCAACTATCAGTGCCGTTGAGCCTCCAATGACCTCTTTGAGGTCCATAAGGCCCTCATCCAATATCCCCAATGCGTTAGGTTGCTCCACGTATACCGCAGATGACCCGGCTGCCGAGGCGGCCTTTTCCATATCCAGTGAGCCATCATCATTGTGAGGAAGAATGTGAAGTTCTATCCCCACCCCCTGGGTATAATTACGAATTACGGAAAGCCTGTGTGGCGGTATCAGTTCCGAGACAAAAACTGAGTCAGGATTTGTTGCCTTCTTCGACTTGACACGTACGGCGCATGTTATAGCCTCAGCAGCGGAGGTACTGGCATCGTACATGGACACATTGGAAACGGGCAGTCCGACTAATTCGGAAACCATGGTCTGGAACTCCCACATAGCTTGCAGCATACCTTGGCTTACCTCGGGTTGGTAGGGAGTGTAAGAGGTTAGGAACTCCCCCCTGGTGGCCAGCATAGGCACCATAGTTGGTACGAAGTTCCTTGCCAGTCCCGCAGAGAGGAATGAAGGCCTAGAGTCCAAGTCCACATTCGCACCTAGGAGCCGACGTGCGTCTTCGAGAATTTGCTCCTCAGATTGTGGAGGAGGGAGTGGAAGAGGATTGTCCCTCCTGACTCCCTCCGGGATGTTCGAAAACAGGTCCGACATAGATGACAGCCCTATCTCTTCGAGCATTTCTGACTCTCTTCCGAGATTGGGTATTTGGTCTACCATCGGCTCACCTGTGAGTGGACTGCGTGTCAGGAGGAATTCAATAGTTTCTCAAGAAGCCGCTCCCTGAATCACACAGTATTATTACCTGTCAGGAGATACGGGGGTTCGTGAAGGTTGCATTGTCGTCAGCGGACAGTTTCGTCGCTCCTTACATCATGGAGATGCTAGGAGACTCAATAGTCGAAATACCAGATGATAAGTTGGGCGACCCAGCCTCACTTGATGCTTTACTAACTCCCTGCAATACCCTGATTCACATCAACTCGAGACCAGTTGATTCCTCTGTGGCAAGGGATGATAGGGAGTCATACATCATCATGAGGGAGAAGGCTCGCCCGATACTCGAGGCAGTCGACAGGCATGGCTCGCTCCACATGATTATACTTGGCACACTGAGAGTGCACCCTCAATGGGAACCGGGGGAGGAGTACTATGGTTACGACTCAACCCTAGCCCCAAGAGATGTTGCAGCAGAGGGACAGTTGTGGATCGAGGAGAACGCATTGGAGAGAGCACAGGCAGAAAGGCCAGTAAGCGTCATCAGGGCATCGAATGTACAGGGCGTGCCCCTATCCGGACCGCCGGGGAACGGGATCCTTCACAGATGGGCGTTTGAAAGTCAGATGGGGTGGATCAACGTACCAGGGGATGGGACCCAAGTGAAGGATATGGTCCACGTACAGGATCTTGTAAGAGTAGTCGATGCAGTCCTAAGGGAGCCACCGGCTACTAGGGAGAGTTTCGCAGTAGGCTCTGGTAAGGCGATTCCTATGTCAGAACTATCCGAGATATACAGGGAGAGGCCAGGTTGCGAGATAGAGTTTAATCAGAGCGGTAGGGAGGAGGTATGGGGGGTCGTTGACGCTTGGTTCCTCGAAGATAGGTGCGGATTGAGGCCCTCGATCAGTCTAGAGGAGATGATTGGGGAAGCATTCGAGGCTGCTGGTTAAATTGACTCCAGTATCAGTCTACGCCTAACTGCGTTCCAGTCTGTAATAGAGCATGAGAGTTCACCCTCGTATCCTGACTTAATGTGACTC